>NZ_JBKOTR010000006.1:0-134368 GCF_049738015.1 Streptococcus sp. CL5.50 | reverse complement strand
GGTTTTATCTGTATTGTTCAGCTAGATTAAGCTTTACCTTCTGAACCGAATACGTCGATACGTTCTTCAACTGATGCTTGGATAGCTTTTACACCGTCAGCCAAGAATTTACGTGGGTCGAAGAGTTTTTTCTTGTCGTATTCTGCTTCGTTTGCTTCGTAGTCACGAGCAAATTTACGAGTTGCGTTAGCGAATGCGATTTGGCATTCTGTGTTAACGTTAACTTTCGCAACACCAAGTTTGATAGCTTCTTGGATTTGCTCATCAGGAATACCTGAACCACCATGCAATACGATTGGGAATCCTGGAACAGCTTCAGTCAATTTTTGCAAGTGATCAAGGTGAAGACCTTTCCAGTTTTCTGGGTAAGGACCGTGGATGTTACCGATACCAGCTGCCAAGAAGTCGATACCAGTTTCAACCATTGCTTTAGCGTCTTCGATTGGAGCCAATTCACCATCACCGATGATTCCGTCTTCTTCACCACCGATAGTACCAACTTCAGCTTCCACTGATACACCATTTGCATGAGCAAATTCTACAACTTTACGAGCTTTATCAAGGTTTTCTTCAACTGGAAGGTGTGAACCGTCAAACATAACTGAAGTATAACCAACTCGGATACACTCAAGTGCATCTTCGTAGTGACCGTGGTCAAGGTGGATAGCTACTGGTACAGTGATACCCATTGATTCAACAAGGTTAGCGATCAAGTTGCGAGCAACTTTGTAACCACCCATGTATTTAGCAGCACCCATTGAAGTTTGGATCAAAACTGGAGCTTTTTTAGCTTCTGCTGCGCGCAAGATAGCTTGAGTCCACTCAAGGTTGTTTGTGTTAAATCCACCAACTGCATAACCGTTGTCACGAGCTGCTTGGACAAATTTTTCTGCTGAAACGATTGCCATTTTATCAGGCCTCCTGTATATTTTTATGGGTCATCCCATTTACATTGTTCATTTTATCACTTTTTGACAAAAAAATCTAGTTTTTCCCGCAGTTTCGATTGAATTTCTTCTAGCTTCATCTATGTAAACCCTTTCTCTCCCTAGTCTTAGGCGATTCTTGGAAAAGCTATGAAGAAGGTCAAACGATTCTCCTTCATCTCAAAACGATAAGGTAATTTTTCATGTTCCAATAGACTCTTGACCACAAAGAGCCCCATCCCAGAACCCTTGGCCTTGCGACTAGCATTATCAGAAAAAGACTGAGCCAGTTTTTCTTGTTCTTCAGGACTACAGCTATTCTCGATAAAAAGTTCCCCTTCTCTCTCTCCGATGCGGACCAAGCCGCCTGGAATGGAGTGCTTGATAGCATTGCTGATGAGATTAGACAGGATTAATTTCATCACAGATGGATTTAGATAAGCCTGCTGGTGGTTCAAACTATTGTCAATCTGAAGTTCTCTCTCCTTTGCTAGCAAAGAATAATCTTGAACTAGACTTTGCGTCATCTGGAGGAGATCTATTATTTCCCTATCATCTCGCAATTCCTGCACAGAAGAGAGAGAAAGTATCTGGAGAACGTGGTGATTGAGCTCATCCACAATTCCTAAGGCTACTCCCAGATAGCGGTCTCTATCCTTATAACGACCGATATTTTCTTTCATGTTTTCAATCAGGATTTTCAAACTAGCTAAGGGTGTTTTCAGTTCATGGGAAGCCCCTCGTAGGAATTCGACCTTCATCTTTTCCAGCTGGAGAATAGCTTCATTCTTGTCATGCAAGTCCGCAATGACAGTCAAAAGATGCTGGTAGAGGCTATTGATTTGTTCCTTGAGATCACCAATCTCATCCCTAGAATCCACGCGCAATCGCACTTGGGCATCCAGTTCCATCATCCGTCGGGTCACCCGCTTGATTTCCAAAATCGGAGCAACAATGGTCCGAGCATAGATGTAGGCCACCAAGAGGGAAATCAGAAAGGAGGCCAGCAAGGTATAGGGAAGAAACTGGAGACTAATCTGCTCTGCTTCCTTTTGCAAATCCATGGAGGCCAGAAACTGGAGAGTAATGCTTCCACCGTCTTGTGTTTTCACCTCGCGCTCCTCAATAAAGAGGGAGGTGGTTTGGCGAGCTGTATCCAAAGGAAGACTGTCCTTAACCTCCAACTTGTCCTCGGTCATCTCTCCCTTGACCGCCCCTTTGATCTCACTAGTCTGGGAATACAAGTCTAAGACTTGCTCGATACTCTGTCTATCCTTTCCTTCTAGGGACTGGGCAATGGCTGTTGCCTTCTGACCAATGGTTTCCTGACGGTGGCTCAGATAAGTCGAGGGAAAGAGAAAATAAATGGCTAAATGAAGGCAGATAACCAGAACACTAAATATCGAGAAGGTATAGATAAATATCTTTGTAAATAAACCTGTTCGTTTCATTTTCGCTCCAATTTATAACCAACATTGCGCACAGTGAGGATACAATCCAAGTCTAGCTTTTTCCGCAGTTCCTTGATATAGACATCAATGACACGGTCAAAGGGGACCTCATCTGTCGCCTTCCAGACCGCATCGATAATCTGAGAACGAGTCAAGGCTCGTCCTTCATTTTTAACCAAATAATCAAGAATTTCCAACTCTTTGGCATTGATAGCTACTTCCTCACCTGCTAGGCTGGCACTGTAACTTTCAAAATCCACCTTGGTATCCTTGTAAGAAAAGACGCGTCCTGTATCATAGTAGCGCTTGAAAATTGCGTCTACCCTCACTTTTAAGAGGGAGAGGGAGAAGGGTTTTTCCAGATAGCCATCTGCCAGAGAAGCAAAAGCACTCATCTTGTATTCCTCATCCTGAAAGGCGGTCAACATCAAGACAGGGACTTGGCTGGTTTTGCGAATCTCAGCTAGCACTTCTAGGCCATTGAGTTTGGGCATCTGGATATCCAGTAAAACCAGGGCCACCTCATAGCTAGAAAATTGCTCCAAGGCTTCTTGTCCGTCCGCCGCCTCAATGGTTTCATAACCACAATCCGTCAAATAGTCACTGATCCCCTCACGGATCATCTCTTCATCTTCTACAATTAAAATTTTCATAGAAAAAACGTTTCACATTCCTTTAAATTTCTTGTAAAGCAACTTGCTTTCATCCTGATAAACAGAGGATTTACCAAGACAAAACAGATAAAAATGCTACCTATATTATACCCCATTTAGGGGAGAATAGGTAGCAAGTTTGTTATTCACTATCCAGCAGAAGCTCTTTTGGTTGTTTTCTAAGGAGATTGCTTGAAGCAAGCGCCATAACGAGAACCACTAGAACCAAGGCAAGGACAAAGACGATGATAAAGTCTGATGTCTGAATGGAAATATCTAGGCTCGACAAGGTCTTGCTAAAGCCATCTACTTCTGCACCACCACCAAGGTTGGAGGCTTGAGCAGCCTTGCTGGCTTGCTTGGCAACACCTGAAGTGACATTGGCAAGAACAGTATTTCCGATTGCACGCGCTGTGTAAGTAGCTAAGAAGTAAGCAGAAACAAGAGCAGGGATGGCAATCACGATGGATTCAGTGATGAATTGACCCAAGATACTTGCCTGCTTGAGACCAATAGAGAGGAGAATACCCACTTCCTTGCGACGGGCATTGATCCAAAGGCTGAGTAAGAGGGCAAGGAGAAGAACTGAGAAACTCAAGCTACCCCAGAAGAGGAGATTGGCCATCTTGTACATACCAGAAATGGATTGCTCAAGAGCTGGGTAGTTAGATGAGCTCTTAACGAGTGTATAGCTCTTCCAGTTGATACCACTGATGCCATTCAACTCTTTCATAACATCATCCAAGTTCTTGTCCGCTGTTACAAAGAAGGTTGCGTCCCCATAAATAGCTGTGTCTTCTGTGTATCCATAAAGCTTTGCAGCAGTGTGAATGTCTGTGATAGCTGTATTTTCATAGAGTTCTTGTGAGTAGGTTACTGCTGACTTATTATGACCATCAAAGAGTCCCTTGATTGTCACTTCGACTGTTTCCTTGGCTCCTTTTTCATTGTCTGCATCGTAGATATTGGAGTCTAGTTTAACCTTATCCCCGACTTTCCAGCCGTGTTTGGCTGCCAAGTCCTTGTGCAGGAGGATCTTGTCCTTGTCGTCGTTTGTTAAGTGCTCACCTTCGACCAGCTTATAAGAACCAGAGACAAACTTGTCTTCTTTGGAGGAGTCATTGACACCTGTAATCATCAAGCTACTTCCAAAATGTTTGGCACGGTCAGGTGTCAGATTTTTCTTAGTATCTGGCGTTTCGATGAGTTCATATCCAGTCAAATCTCCGATAGCGTTGATGCGTTTAACATAAGACTCGATGGCCTTGTTTTCAGTAATTTTTTTGATATCTTCACCCTTGATATTCCCAGCACCACGTGGCGTCCCTTGATTGACGCGACGATTGATTTGCATGGAGAAGCTATTGGTGATATTTTTAAATGTCTCCTGAGAAGCCTTGGCAGTAGCTCCCTTGATCGACAAGCCGACCAAACTCAAGCTCGCCATGAGGAGAATAATCAGGAAGATGACAATCGATTTGAAAAACTTCCTTGTAACATAGGCAAATGCGTTGTATAACATAGGTTCCCTTTCTAGATTTTGTTCTATTTTATAGTTCTAACAGAAAAAGCTCATATTATTTCGTAGTATTGCGAGTTTCAGTCAGTTTCTTGTCCTTCAACTCAAGTGTAATATCTGACGCTTGTGCCACTTCTTTGCTGTGAGTTACGACGATGACACATTTACCTGTTTTCTGGGCAAGTGATTTGAGCAGTTCGACAATATCTCCAGCAGTTTTAGGGTCCAGATTTCCCGTTGGCTCATCCGCTAGAATAACTGGAGCTTCTGATACCAAACTACGAGCAATAGCAACACGTTGTTGTTGACCACCTGATAACTGGAGAACATTCCGCTTGATCTGACTTTCATCCAAACCAAGCTCAAGCAGTGTATCCTTGCTTGCCTTTTTGTTGACCAAGCGGATATTTTCCAGTGGAGAAAGATAATCTATCAAGTTATAATTTTGAAAGACCAGGGAAATATGGTGCATACGATGGTAGGAATAGCCCTTCTTACGAATATCCTCTCCTTGGAAAAGGATAGAACCTTCAACAGGACTATCTAGACCAGCCAGTAGGGACAAGAGAGTGGATTTTCCTGCTCCTGACTCCCCAATAATACTGTAAAATTTCCCGGGTTCAAAATTATAATTGATCTGATATAGGACTGCTTCAGCAGTGTTCTTATAACGGTAGGTAACATCTTGTAATTGTAATAAAGTCATGATTTCTCCTTCTTAACTAATAGATGATAAAATTTCTTTCGGTGATTTTCTAAATAAGAATAGGAAACAAAGAGCTACAGATAAGCAACTAAGCAGAACTAGAAAAACATAGGATTCTGCAAAAGATAATAAACTACTTGATAGACCACTTGTTTTGGCTAGTGTATTTTGTAAGCTTGCCTGATCTCCACTTGCTAGTAGAGTTTGGAGTAGGTAGGATGTGATTGCGTTTCCTGTAGCAAATGCTGGAAGCAAAGCTCCGAGAGATACCAAAACTACCTCTAAACAGAACTGCAGGAAAATCGAACTCTTGCCTTTCCCAAGTGCAAGTAAAATTCCCACTTCGTAGACCCTTTCTCTCAACCAGAGAGACAAAACAAGAATTAAGGCCCCTGCTCCTGCTATCAACATCCCATAAAGGAAGATGGTTAGGAAGGTTTGGAAGGTTGCAACTGAGTCTTTGATTTGTTCAAAAGCCTTGTTTTCCTTCTCAACTTGGTAGCCTTGATTTTCCAAGGCCAAGTTTTCCACCTGCTTCATGAGTCCGTCCATTTCCTTAGGATTTTCTACATAGAAGCGCGCTGCACTGACTTGAGCTTCACTATTTCCCAGAAGGGTCTGGCTACTTTCATAGTCTGTAAAGACCTGATTTTCACTGAAGTCAGAAGACAAACCTGTAAATTTCTCTTGTTTCTTACCAGCAAAAATGCCGACAATCTCAAACTCTACTATTTGCCCTTTACCAGATTCGGACTGACCAGCATCCAAGCCAATCTTGTCATGAAGAGAAAGACCGTTCTTCTTGGCCAACTCTTCGTGGATAAGGATTTTCTTGGAATCTCCTTTTTGGAGGTGTCGACCTTCTTTTAGGTTGAAAGCCGAGCTAGTAAAGGTCACATCTTTGGATGAATCCTCAAGAGCCGTTAAGCTAACCAAGTTCTTGTCCGCAGCTGACAAATCATCACGTTCCACGCTCTGCTCGCCACTCACTGCTTCCTTGTCTTTTAGTTTTGCGACCGTCTCGAGTTCAGGAGAAACATTTTCCAGTCCCTTAATCTTGCTTACAGATGCTAGGTCTGACAACTTGAATGTCTGACCATTTTCTATCTTCTTAATAGAAAAAGAGGTATTGAGTGATTTGTAAAGATTGGTTTCAACTGTTTTGTTGGACTTCATCAGAGTCAAACAGGCTGAAATTCCAGCCAATAGGACCAATAAAATCAGAAATAAAATAAAACTTCTCAGTCGTTTTCTGCTGACATAAGCCCAAGCTCTTTGGATCGGATTCATTTGTCACCTCCATATTTGTAAGACTATTATAAAATCCAAATATGAAATGTTTATGAAATACAAAAAAGAGCAAAATTTTTTTGCTCTACTTGAATTATATGAAAACAAAAGAGCTAGCCTAAGCTAACTCTTATCCTATGCGGAGAGAGGGACTTGAACCCTCACGACCTAAAGCGGTCACAGGATCCTTAGTCCTGCGCGTCTGCCAATTCCGCCATCCCCGCGTCGATTACTTTACTAGTATATCAACTTTTAGGATGCTTGTCAACACTTTTTTTCAATTTTTTTCATTTCATCAACCAAATTACTCTGAAATTTCATTTAAATTTTCATCTACTAACTTAGCTCCGAGTGTATTTTTGAAATGACCTAGGGCAAATTGATGATTTTCAGGCCAGATGGAAGCAACAGCTGGTTTAACAATCTCGATGTCATATCCTAGATTATAGGCATCTATAGCTGTATGCAGGACACAGATATCCGTCAAAACTCCGGTTAAAATAACTGTAGAAATTCGACGCTCTCTCAAACGGATATCTAGGTCAGTACCCGAAAAAGCTGAGTAATGACGTTTATCCATCCAAAAGACACGACTGTCTGAACCATGCTCTTGATAAAAGACCCCCAAATCTCCGTATAAATTCCGTCCACTAGTCCCAATCAAATTGTGAGGAGGAAACAGCTTGCTTTCTGGATGGAAACAATCGTTTTCTTCGTGAGCATCAATGGTAAAGAAGATGTAATCTCCTCGTTCAAAAGCTAGTCGAGTTACCTTGCTGATGGCATCCGAAATCGCCTGAGCTGGAGCGCCTGCTGTCAATTTTCCACTATCAGCAACAAAATCTTCTGTATAATCAATCGAAATCAAAGCCTTAGTCATTAGTAATCTCTTTTCTTCACTTCTTCAAAAATATCTGAAATCAAAACCTTAAGGTAGGTTCCCTTCATTCCAAGTGAGCGACTTTCAATAATCCCTGCAGACTCAAGTTTACGAAGGGCATTGACAATCACAGAACGAGTGATTCCGATACGGTCTGCAATCACAGACGCAGTCAACTGCCCTTCATTTCCATTTAATTCCCCTAAAATTGCTGAAACAGCACGGAGTTCGGAGTAAGAAAGGGTATTAACCGCCATGGTAACAGCAGTACGGCGACGGATATTTTTCTCATCTTCTTCACGCTGGAAATTAAGGAGTTGAATTCCAACAACGGTACTCGCAATCTCAACAAGAATCAAGTCCTCGTCTTCGAATTTTTTATCATTGCGCCAAATAATCAAAGAACCAAGTCGAATCCCTGATACATGAATCGGTGCAATAGTCGTCAAACCATCTGGAAAGTCGGCACGACTTTCCACAGGAAAAATGCTTAAATCATGATCAACTGTCAGATTGGCTTCTGTATCGTAAATCATGTTCGCACCTTGAATGTAGTCATCTGGGAAAATCTTAGTTTGGAAGAACTGCTCTACACGATCTGTATTGGTTTTGTAACGCATAAAATAACCAAGGAGACGTCCCTTGCTATTGACGATACAGGCGTTACAGTCAATAATATCTGCCAATTGACGGGTAATCGCATTGTAGGGAAGTTCTTCCTGCAACTGCTCCTCTGAGCGCTTCAGGATAGAAGTAATTTTTCTAGTTTTTTCTAATAAATGTGCCATTTTTCACCTCGAATTTAATCGCTATCATTATAACATAAACAGCTTGAATTTTCAATTATTATCTGAAAATTGCTTATTTAATTGCAATTTGAAAAAACAAGAATATTTTTAATTAAATTGCTTCTTTTCTATTGACAAGCCCCTTATTTTTGTGTATTATAATATTACAAGAAGATAATATATCTATTTTATTTATCTTTCTTTTTCCATTCGGTCTCCTTATATAAAAAAGCGATTCGTTTTGAACCGCTTTTTCTTATTTATCGCCCTTGTTACGAATAACAAAGCCTGTTTGCTTTTCACTTGAAGTATTGCGTGGTTTTTTATTATCCTTACGATAACGTTTTTCCTTATCATAACGATCATTTCCACGACTGCCGTTTTTGAAATCATCACGGCGACCATTGCCACGGCGTTCGCGATCACGACGGTCATCTCCACGACGACCTCCCTTACCTTTACCACCGAAGCCATTACCTGATGGTTTAAATGGCAGTGGTTTTTCACGCGCAATCTCCACTTCAGGAAGGCTATCTGGATCTTGGACAGTCAGACTCAAGATATACATGGCCAATTCTTCTGGAGTAAATTCAGCAGCCAACTTGCGAGCATCCTTACCAAATTTCTCAAAGTTGCCACGGATTGTCTCATCTGCAAAATCACGTTCGATTTTCTTGAGAGCTACCTGTTTTTTTGCTTGGAAGGCTTCTTCTGCACTTGCAGGTTTGAGACCTTTCATACGTTTCTTAGTCAAGTTTTCAATGATTTGGAGGTAGCCCATTTCATTTGGTGATACGAAAGTAATAGACTGACCTGACTTACCAGCACGACCTGTACGACCGATACGGTGAACATAACTTTCAGGATCTTGTGGAATATCGTAGTTATAGACATGGGTCACACCTGAAATATCCAAGCCACGCGCTGCAACGTCCGTCGCAACCAAAACATCAAGATTGCCATTTTTAAAGTCACGAAGGACACGAAGACGTTTGTTTTGGTCTAGGTCTCCATGAATTCCTTCTGCACGGAAGCCACGGATTTTCAAACCACGAGTCAATTCATCTACACGGCGTTTTGTACGACCAAATACGATAGCAAGCTCAGGTTGCTCCACATCCATAAGACGAGTCATGGTATCAAATTTTTCTTGCTCTTTAACTCGGATATAGTATTGGTCAACCAATTCTGTTGTCAATTCCTTAGCCGCAATCTTCACATGCTCAGGTTCTTTCATAAACTGAACACCGATACGTTTGATGGCATCTGGCATAGTTGCTGAGAAAAGTAAGGTTTGACGGTTTTCAGGGACACGAGAAATGATAGCTTCGATATCTTCAAGGAAGCCCATATTGAGCATCTCATCCGCTTCGTCAAGGATAAGAGTTTCAATATCTTGTAATTTCAAGGCCTTACGTTTAATCAAGTCCAAAAGACGACCCGGTGTTCCCACCACGATATGGGCACCAGATTTAAGAGCCTTAATTTGTTTTTCAATGCTTGATCCGCCATATACTGAACGGACTTTGACTCCCTTACTACGACCAAAACGGAAGAGTTCTTCTTGACTTTGGACAGCTAGTTCACGAGTTGGAGCGATGACCAAGGCTTGGATGGTCTCTTCTTCTGTACGGATTTTTTCAAGGGTAGGCAAGCCAAATGCTGCAGTTTTTCCTGTACCAGTCTGTGCTTGACCGATAACATCCTTGCCTTCAAGGGCCAAGGGAATAGTTTGTTCTTGGATCGGACTGGCTTCTACAAAACCAGCTTTTTCAATCTCTGCTAGCAAATCAGCAGACAAGTTTAATTCATTAAATTTCACGTTATTCTTCTTTCTAAAGGTGGTGCGAAGCCACCCTATAGGGCTTAGTTTATACTTTTCTTTTTATGACGTATTTTCATATACTGGATACAAAATCGTGTTGCTTCTTTTCCACAAAAGAAAAGTACTGTTTTCTTTGCAACCTATCTAGTATAACACAAGAACAGAGCAAAAGATAGCCCAATCCATCGATAAACTCATGTAAACGATTTTTCAGAGAAAATAAGGATGAAATTTCCACTATTTCATAAACTTTTTTAAAGCGTAGCAGAATTGTGCAAAAGTTTTTTTCTTGTGCTAGAATGAAAATCGAATAGGAGGAACTCTAAATGTTAACTTATGATTTAATCGTTATCGGATTTGGTAAAGCTGGTAAAACACTAGCTGGTAAATTGGCTTCAGCTGGTAAAAAAGTTGCCCTCATTGAACGTAGCAAAGCTATGTACGGTGGAACTTGTATCAACATTGGTTGTATCCCAACTAAAACTTTGCTAGTTGCTGCTGAGAAAGACTTGTCTTTTGAAGAAGTGATTGCTACCAAAAACACGGTCACTGGTCGCCTCAACGGTAAAAACTATGCTACTGTTGCTGGTACAGGCGTCGATATCTTTGATGCGGAAGCTCACTTCCTTTCAAACAAAGTCATCGAAATCCAAGCTGGTGATGAAAAGAAAGAACTGACTGCTGAAACAATCGTCATCAACACTGGTGCTGTTTCAAATGTCTTGCCAATCCCTGGACTCGCTACAAGCAAAAACGTCTTTGACTCAACAGGTATCCAAAACTTGGACAAATTGCCTGAAAAACTTGGAGTCCTTGGTGGTGGAAATATCGGTCTTGAATTTGCTGGTCTTTACAACAAACTTGGAAGCAAGGTTACAGTCCTAGATGCCTTGGATACATTCCTACCTCGTGCAGAACCTTCCATCGCAGCTCTTGCTAAACAATACATGGAAGAAGACGGTATTGAATTGCTTCAAAATATCCGTACTACTGAAATCAAAAACGACGGTGACCAAGTCCTTGTCGTAACTGAAAATGAAACTTACCGTTTCGACGCCCTTCTCTACGCAACTGGACGTAAGCCAAACGTAGAACCACTTCAACTTGAAAATACAGACATTGAACTTACTGAACGTGGCGCTATTAAAGTAGATAAACATTGTCAAACAAACGTTCCTGGTGTCTTTGCAGTTGGGGATGTCAACGGTGGTCTTCAATTTACTTACATTTCACTTGATGACTTCCGTGTTGTTTACAGCTACCTTGCTGGAGATGGCAGCTACACGCTTGAAGATCGTCTCAATGTACCAAACACCATGTTTATCACACCTGCCCTTTCACAAGTCGGTTTGACTGAAAGCCAAGCAGCTGATTTGAAACTTCCATACGCCGTTAAGGAAATTCCTGTTGCAGCCATGCCTCGTGGTCACGTGAACGGAGACCTTCGCGGAGCCTTCAAAGCTGTGGTTAATACTGAAACAAAAGAAATTCTTGGAGCAAGCATCTTCTCAGAAGGATCTCAAGAAATCATCAACATCATTACTGTTGCTATGGACAACAAGATTCCTTACACTTACTTTACAAAACAAATCTTCACTCACCCAACCTTGGCTGAGAACTTGAATGACTTGTTTGCGATTTAAGTTGCAATCTCATCTTAACTGACAGCCCTCTTTGGGCTGTTTTTACTTCTGCGGAACCTCAAATCTGTCTTTTCCTTCTTTTATGATATAATAGAAACATGAAATTAAAAACTACTTTGGGCCTTCTTGCTGGGCGTTCTTCCCACTTCATTTTAAGCCGTCTTGGCCGTGGAAGTACGCTCCCAGGAAAACTTGCCCTTCAATTTGATAAAGATATTTTACAAAACCTAGCTAAGAACTACGAGATTGTCGTGGTCACTGGAACCAATGGAAAAACCTTGACAACTGCCCTCACTGTCGGCATTTTAAAAGAAGTTTATGGTCAAGTTCTGACCAACCCAAGCGGTGCCAACATGATTACAGGAATTGCGACAACCTTCTTAACAGCCAAATCTTCTAAAACTGGGAAAAATATTGCCGTTCTAGAAATCGATGAAGCCAGTCTATCTCGTATCTGTGACTATATCCAGCCAAGCCTTTTTGTCATCACGAATATCTTCCGTGACCAGATGGACCGCTATGGTGAAATTTACACAACTTACAAGATGATTTTGGATGCTATTCGTAAGGTACCTACTGCCACTGTTCTCCTTAATGGAGACAGTCCACTTTTCTACAAACCGGATATTCCAAATCATGTGCAGTATTTTGGGTTTGACTTAGAAAAAGGACCCGCTCGAGAAGCTCACTACAATACCGAAGGAATCCTCTGTCCTGACTGCCAAGGCATCCTCAAATATGAGCATAATACCTATGCAAACTTGGGTGCCTATATCTGTGAAAGTTGCGGATGTAAACGTCCTAATCTCGACTATCGCTTGACAGAACTGGTTGAGTTAACCAACAATCGCTCTCGCTTTGTCATTGACGGACAAGAATACGGTATTCAAATCGGTGGTCTCTACAATATCTACAACGCCCTAGCTGCGGTTGCTATCGCCCGTTTCCTCGGTGCCGATTCCCAACTCATCAAGCAGGGATTTGATAAGAGCCGTGCTGTCTTTGGACGCCAAGAAACCTTCCATATCGGTGACAAGGAATGTACCCTCGTCTTGATTAAAAATCCAGTCGGTGCAACCCAAGCTATTGAGATGATTAAACTAGCTCCTTATCCATTTAGCCTATCTGTCCTCCTTAACGCTAACTATGCAGACGGAATTGATACAAGCTGGATCTGGGATGCTGATTTTGAACAAATCACTGACATGGACATCCCTGAAATCAACGCTGGCGGTGTTCGCCATTCTGAAATTGCACGTCGTCTCCGAGTGACAGGCTATCCAGCTGAGAAAATCACTGAAATAAGTAGTCTGGAACAAGTTCTTAAGACCATTGAAAACCAAGACTGCAAGCATGCTTATATTCTGGCAACTTATACTGCTATGCTTGAATTCCGCGAACTGCTGGCTAGTCGTCAGATTGTTAGAAAGGAGATGAACTAATGGTTTATACTTCACTTTCCTCAAAAGATGGCAATTACCCCTATCAGCTCAACATTGCCCACCTCTACGGAAATCTCATGAATACCTATGGGGACAATGGAAACATTCTCATGCTCAAGTATGTGGCTGAAAAGCTGGGAGCCCATGTGACCGTTGATATCGTTTCTCTCCATGATGACTTTGACGAAAATCACTACGACATCGCCTTTTTCGGTGGGGGTCAAGACTTTGAACAGAGTATCATTGCAGACGACCTACCTGCTAAAAAAGAGAGCATTGACAACTACATCCAAAACGACGGTGTGATTCTGGCTATCTGTGGTGGTTTCCAACTATTAGGGCAATATTATGTTGAAGCTTCAGGAAAACGCATCGAAGGACTCGGTGTCATGGGCCACTACACGCTCAACCAGACCAATAACCGTTTTATCGGTGACATCAAGATTCACAATGAAGATTTCGATGAAACCTACTATGGTTTTGAAAATCATCAGGGCCGTACCTTCCTCTCAGATGACCAAAAACCGCTGGGACAGGTTGTCTATGGCAATGGAAATAACGAAGAAAAAGTCGGCGAAGGGGTTCATTATAAAAATGTTTTCGGTTCTTACTTCCACGGGCCTATTCTCTCTCGCAATGCCAATCTGGCTTATCGCCTAGTCACTACAGCCCTCAAGAAGAAATATGGTCAGGACATCCAACTCCCTGCTTATGAGGACATTCTCAGTCAAGAAATCGCTGAAGAATACAGTGATGTCAAAAGCAAGGCTGACTTTTCTTAAACCAAGAAAAATCATATCAAAGAACTCCGTTATCTTGTCGGAGTTTTTTTGTCTTTTCTTTTACCCTTCTCCCTTGCATTTTCTCTCATTTTTTGCCAAAATAGAGGGGTAGAAAGAAGGTAGCATATGTCTAAATTACAACAAATCGTAACATATCTTGAATCAGAAAAACTAGACGTCGCTGTCGTATCTGACCCCGTCACAATCAATTACCTCACTGGCTTTTACAGTGATCCCCATGAACGCCAAATGTTCCTTTTTGTCCTAGCGGATCAGGAACCCCTCCTTTTTGTCCCAGCCCTTGAAGTGGAGCGTGCGAGCAGCACTGTTTCCTTCCCAGTTGTGGGCTATGTGGACTCTGAAAATCCATGGCAAAAAATGAAACATGCTCTTCCACAACTTGACTTCAAACGTGTCGCTGTTGAGTTTGACAATCTCATCTTGACCAAATATCATGGCTTGAAAACAGTTTTTGAAACTGCTGAGTTTAACAACCTCACTCCTCGTATCCAACGCATGCGCCTCATCAAATCAGCTGACGAAGTGCAAAAAATGATGATTGCAGGTCTCTATGCTGACAAGGCAGTTAAGGTTGGTTTTGACAATATTTCTCTTGATAAGACTGAGACAGATATCATCGCTCAAATTGACTTTGCTATGAAACGTGAAGGCTATGAAATGAGCTTTGACACCATGGTCTTGACAGGTGATAATGCTGCAAATCCACACGGCATTCCAGCAGCAAATAAGGTTGAAAATAATGCTCTTCTCCTCTTTGACCTTGGTGTTCTAGTCAACGGCTATGCGTCAGATATGACTCGTACGGTCGCTGTCGGCAAACCAGACCAATTCAAGAAAGATATTTACAACTTAACTCTTGAAGCCCAACAAGCTGCTCTTGACTTTATCAAGCCAGGTGTGACTGCTCATGAAGTGGACCGCGCGGCCCGTGAGGTCATTGAAAAAGCTGGTTACGGCGAGTACTTCAACCACCGTCTTGGTCACGGTATCGGTATGGATGTCCACGAATTCCCATCTATCATGGAAGGAAACGACATGGTCATCGAAGAAGGCATGTGCTTCTCTGTTGAACCAGGTATCTATATCCCTGGTAAAGTCGGTGTCCGTATTGAAGACTGCGGTGTTGTTACCAAGGATGGCTTCGACCTCTTTACAAGCACCAGCAAAGACTTGCTTTATTTTGATTAATATTTTTCGAAAATCTTCCCACAATAAAACGCATAGTATCAAGCTTTCAACACCTGATACTATGCGTTTTTCTTATTTGAAAGACTTTTGACTCAGCCTCTTTACTTAATCTTCTTGATACTTTGACTAAGAATAAATCCTACAATCATCCCTACCATATTTTGCATGAAATTTGGTAAAATTTCTGGTAGGGCTGCTGCCCAGCCATTCATCAATGTAGAACCCAAGGCGTAGCCCCCTACCATGGCAATAGTTGCCAAAACGAGGCCTAACCACTGAGTTTTCCCTTTAAATCCTGCAAAAAATCCCTGCAAGCCATGGTTGACCAAGCTAAAGAACATCCACTGAGGGTAGCCTGATAAGAGGTCAATCAAGAAACCTGCTAGTCCTCCGACTACAGCTCCTTCACGACTACCAAAGTAAAAGGCCGTAAAGAAGACACCCGCATCTAAGAGAGTTAGAATTCCTGTCGGTGTTGGAATTTTTAAGAAATAACCTAGAACCACAGAAAGGGCGGTTAATAGGGATACAAGGGCGATTTTAGTTGTTTTGGTTTGCTTCATATTGTCTTACTCCATATTGATCTGCTTGTGCAATGGCACGATAAACGAAAGCTTTAGAACTTTCTACTGCTGGTAAAAGTTCATCACCTTTAACCAAGTGACTGGCAATGCTTGAGGCAAAGGTACAACCTGCACCAGCATTTTGGCCTTGGATGACAGGATTTTCTAGGACTGTAAAGGTTTGTCCGTCATAAAAGACATCTACAGCCTTGTCCTGACTAAGGCGATTGCCTCCCTTGATAATGACTGCTGGCGCTCCTAATTCATGCAATTTCTGCGCTGCAACTTTCATGTCTTCCAAGGTTTTGATTTCCTGACCAGCCAATAATTCTGCTTCAGGAAGATTAGGCGTAATCACACTGACATGAGGGAAAAAGCGAATCAACTCTTGGCAGAGTTCACTAACTGCTACGTCGTGCGTTTCCTTGCAGACCAAGACAGGGTCCAATACCACAGGAACTCCTTGGCGTTGCTTGATAAAGTCCAATGCCTTCTCAGCCACACTGACAGTAGGGAGAAGACCAATCTTAATCCCTGCAAACTCCACATCACGCAAGCTATCTAATTCATGTTGAAAAATGGTATCGTCAGTTGGAAAGACTTCAAAGCCCTTTTCCGTCAAGGCTGTCAAACAAGTCACTGCTACAAAACCATGCAAGCCGTTCAAGGTATAGGTAGCCAAATCAGCTGACAGGCCACCACCACTAAAAATATCATTCCCAGAAAGTGCTAAAATACGATTATTCTTCATAACGAATCTCCTTTAAATACAAACCATTTGGTGCTGCAGTGGGACCTGCAAGCTGCCTGTCCTTTTTCTCCAAGATGAGGTCAATCTGCTCCACTGGCATACGATTATTTCCGATTTTGAGCAGTGTCCCCACCATATTTCGAATCTGCTTATACAAGAAACCATTTCCTGAAAAGGTAAAGGTCAAAAACTGACCTGTCTCATCAACTGCTAAACTAGCTTCTGTGATGGTGCGAACCTTATCCTCTACACTAGTCCCAGAGGCTGTAAAACCAGTGAAATCATGGGTTCCCTCTAACTTTTTGATTGCAATCTGCATGCGTTCCACATCGAGTGGGTAGGGAAAGTGAGTGGCATAGTGACGGCATATAGGATTCTTGGGACGTCCTCTATCCACAATAAACTCATAGGTCTTGCTATGCTTAGCATAACGGCAATGAAAATCATCCGCCACAAGCTCAATCGAAATCACATCAATATCTTCAGGGGACTGAGTGTCTAGAGCAAAACGGAGCTTCTCCTCATCCATTTGATAGGGCAAGTCAAAATGAATCACCTGTCCCAAAGCATGAACCCCACTATCAGTCCTACCAGCACCGTGAACAGTAATGGCTCCCCCTTTATTTAACCTGGTCAAGGTTTTTTCAATTTCTTCCTGAACGCTACGCGCATGAGGCTGGCGTTGAAAACCAGCAAAGGCGTAACCGTCATAGGAAATAGTTGCTTTGTATCTTGTCATAACTTCTATTTTATCAAGAAAATAATCTGTAAACAAGATTCTAAAACAAATATTGTCTGGGTACAAAATTCACAAAAAGAAAAACTTAGGAAACCAATCCTAAGCTCTCTTTTGAAGTAAGTACATGACAAAGATAGAGGTTACAATCAACCACCCTCCTAAGATACTAAAGACCAACATGCCATTGTGAGTTAGTAAGCCAATTGCACCTAGAACAAATGGGGTCGTAAAGGCTCCGAAACTACAGCCTAATACAGCAAATGAAGTTGCTTGATTGAGGAGTTTAGCTGGAATTCGTTCAGAGACAAGTTGAAAGACCGTCGTCAAGGCTACACTGTAGGCAAAACCAGCAAGAATGCTTCCTGCCACTACCACCCACAAGGATGGAGACAGGGCAATCACGATTTGCCCTAAGCCGAAGGCAATACCAGACCAGAGGAGCAGTTTCTCTTTAAAGATAGAAATCAAGAAAGAAAAACTCACACCAGCCACAATCCCAATCAACTGCATGACACTAAGAACAAAACTAGATAACTGGGCATCTCCAAGTCCTCTTTCCACCATCAAACTTGGAATACGGATGGTAATAGCCGTATTGGTACAAACTACAACTGCTGCTTCAATAGCTAGGATAAAAATCAAGCCTTTCATTTCCCGAGTTAAGCGACTTGCTTCCTTCTCCTTTTTCTTGACTTCTTTCTTTTCCTTTCCATAAGGGACAAAGAGCAGATAAAGGGTTAGCACCAAAAATCCAGCACTATAGGCTAGGAAGGTAGCTGTCCAACCAAAAGCTAACAACTGGCCGACTGCTAAGGTAATGAGAGAAGCTCCAACGACCTCTGCAGAACCACGTAACCCTAGCATCTGAATTCGCGTTTTTCCTTGATAGCGTTCACTGATAATAGAAATTGCCTTGGCATTGATCATCCCAACACCCAAACCAAAAAGAATCCGTGTCCCAAAGACAAAGGGATAACCTTGATACCAGAAGGGAGCCGTTCCACTCAGTGATAAAATCAATAATCCCAAACTAATCTGTATGCGCTCAGAAAATATTTTTTCTAAAAAACCATTTAGCAGTAACATGATCATAATTCCAAAGGATGGCAAGCTCGCCAAAAGCTCAATTTGTTCCTTAGGATAGCCTTGATAATAGTCAAACATGGCTGGCAGAGCACTCGAGATGGAAAAGGATGTAATCAAAACGAGGGAGAGAGCCAAAATACTGGCCCGTTCTAAAAATTGTTTCATGAAATCTCTTTCTATATTTCTCTTAATCTTCTACTTTTTTGATAGTTATCAAACAAGCAAGAAAAGAAGAAGCCTCTTTAGTGTACAGACTCCTTCTTAAACTCGAAAATGAATCCCTTGTGTCTTATACTCAATGAAAATCAAAGAGCAAACTAGGAAGCTAGCCGCAGGTTGCTCAAAGCACTGCTTTGAGGTTGTAGATGAAACTGACGAAGTCAGTAACCATATATACGGCAAGGCGAAACTGACGTGGTTTGAAGAGATTCTCGAAGAGTATTAGGATGACTTTCTCTTTATTTGCTTGATAAAGTAGAAGATAAATCCTGCCACCATATAGGCAACAAATATAATCAGACACCACTTGAACACGACATCCCACCCCTTGTTCACATTCAAAAAGAAGTAAGGGAAGGGACTGACCTTAGAATTAGGAACATCAAGTTTCAGTACCAAGCCATTAAAAAGAGCAAAAATCATATAAAGTAAGGGTAAAATTGTCCACACAACTGGATCCCAGATTTTGTATTGACCCTGTTTGTCAAAAAAGAGGGTATCTGCTAAAAACCAGAGGGGAACGATATAGTGGCAAAGGAAATTTTCTAGAGTATAAAAATTAGTCGCAATGGGCGCCAGGAGGAAATGGTAAATCACACAGGTAATCATGATACTCATAGTGACTCCACCTTTTAAGCGCAAGAGACTTGATCTTTGCCAGTTGTCACCTAAACGGCTCATAACCTTTAGGAGATAGAGCGTAAAAATCGCGACTAAAAGGTTGGACAGAACCGTATAATAGAGCAACATCCCAAAGCCACCATGCTTGGCGATTTCAAGATAAACTCCCGTAAAAGCCGCTAGAAACAAGAAGATACGGCTATAAAATACAAGTTTATAGTGTTTTGACATGCTTAAATTTTCTTCACAAACTCTGATTTGAGTTTCATGGCACCAAAGCCATCAATTTTACAGTCGATATTGTGGTCGCCTTCTACGATGCGGATATTTTTCACGCGCGTCCCTTGTTTCAAATCTTTTGGCGCACCTTTTACTTTCAAGTCCTTGATGAGGGTTACAGTATCACCGTCAGCCAATTTATTCCCGTTGGCATCGATAGCAACAAGGCCCTCTTCTACATCTGCAACTTCAGCAGGATTCCACTCATAAGCACACTCTGGGCAAACCAGTAGGGCACCGTCTTCGTAGACATACTCTGAGTTACATTTTGGGCAATTTGGTAGGTTGTTCATGGTTTCTCCTTATCATCATTCACTATTCTTTGAAAATCAAAATTTCTCGAACAGCAACTATTATACCTTAAAATCAGCATTTTGACAAATATAGAAAAAAACCGATATCAATCTATCGGCTTTTCTACATCTACATTCTTTTTTTAGCTTCTGCTTTGATTTTTTCAACTACTTCTTGAATGTTCAAGCCAGTTGTATCAAGGTAGACAGCGTCCTCTGCTTGTTTGAGAGGCGAAGTCTCACGATGACTATCCTTGTAGTCACGCGCAGCAATTTCCTCTTTTAGGGTTTCAAGGTCTGTTTCAATTCCCTTGGCAATATTTTCCTTGTAACGGCGCTCTGCTCTCTCATCGACTGAAGCTACTAGGAAAATTTTTAATTCTGCTTGTGGCAATACAACAGTCCCAATATCGCGACCATCCATGACAATCCCACCTTGCTGGGCAATCTCTTGTTGGAGAGAAACTAGTTTCTCACGCACTTCAGGAATTGCTGCGATGGCAGAAACATGATTGGTCACTTCATTTTCACGGATAGGATGGGTAATATCCACATCTCCTACAAAGACAAGCTGTTCTCCAGTTTCTGAACGCCCAAAACTGATTGGATGCTGGTCCAATAAGTCTAAGAGTTCTTCAACTTGTTCAACTCCTAATTGGTTCCTGAGAGCCATGTAGGTCGCTGCACGATACATAGCACCTGTATCTAGGTAGGTGAATCCAAAATCCTTGGCAATAATCTTTGCGACCGTACTCTTGCCACTTGAAGCAGGACCGTCAATAGCAATTTGAATTGTTTTCATATCAACTCCTATTTGATTTTGACAACATCACCTGGATTAGCAAACCAAGATCCTGTAGCCATATGGCCAGGATTCAAAGCCTCTAGCTGAGCAATCGAGATTCCTGCACGAGCGGCAATGGCTGCTTCTCCTTCTCCAGCTAAGACTTTTGTAGTTCCTTCTGGATCAGTTGGATGTTCTGAGCTACTAGATGACTCTTCTACCTTCTCCTCTGAACTAGAAGATGCCTGCTCTGAACTACTAGAAGATGAAATCTGTACTACATTTGCATCAGAATCGTGAAAATCTTTTAAGGCTGCCGTGCGATTGCTCCCACCCGATGAAAGATAGATCAGAACAATGATCATCACGACTACAATCACAAAGAAAATACTTGCTAAGATAGTTAAGATACGGTTAGCAACGACTCCTCCACCTTGTTCTCTCTTACGACGTTCTGATCTTGTTTCTTCTTGATTCTCATAAATATCTTCTTGCCACGGTTCTTTTGCCATACCTTACTCCTTGTTTTTTTTTACTTTTCTTATTACAATATAAATATGAAAATCACACTTATACCTGAACGTTGCATCGCCTGTGGGCTTTGCCAAACTTATTCTGAATTATTTGATTACCACGATAATGGAATCGTGCGTTTTTACGATGACCCTGACCAACTAGAAAAAGAAATCTCTCCTAGTCAGGACGTCGTAGAAGCTGTTAGAAACTGTCCGACACGTGCCTTGATTAAAGATTAACTCTAACATCGATAAGAACGTTCCACTCCTTCTAGTTTAGCATATTTCCATGCAAAATTATAGTCTTTTCTCTTTATTTTTTTCTGTAAGATCAGGAAGGTCACTTTTTTCTTTGACGAGATAAAGTGGTCTTTTTTTAGTCTCTAGATAAATCTTACTGATATACTTGCCGAGAATCCCAATGGTCAAGAGTTGAATCCCACCAAGAAAGAGAATAACAGCCATCAGAGACGTCCAACCTGATGTCGGATTACCCAAAATGAGGGTCCGAACCACAACAAAAAAGGTCATAAGCAGAGAAATAAAACAAGATAGGAGACCAGCTGCAAAGGCTATAATCAAGGGAAAATCTGAAAAGTTAACAATCCCTTCAATGGAGTAAAAAAAGAGTTGCCTAAAACTCCAACTGGTCTTGCCAGCCTGCCTTTCGACATTTGGATAGTCCAGATAGTGGGTTTTAAAACCCACCCAGGCAAAGAGCCCCTTTGAAAAACGATTGGACTCGGTCAAGCTTAAAATAGCATCGACTACAGACCGTCTCATCATTCGAAAATCACGGACACCTGAGGGCAAGGCTACTGGGCTAATTTTTTTCATAAGGCGGTAAAAGATATCAGCACAGAAACTACGAAAGAAGGGTTCTCCCTCCCGACTGGTTCTCCGTGTTCCTACGCAGTCCAAGTCTGCATTTTGGTCTAGTAAGTTTTTCATCTCAAGCAACATACTAGGAGGATCCTGGAGATCTGCATCCATCACCACCACTAGATCTCCTGTCGCATATTGTAAGCCTGCATAGAGGGCTGCTTCTTTGCCAAAATTTCGAGAGAAAGAAATATAATGAACTGCCGGATTTTGCTCCCGATAGGCCTTTAAGAGTTCCAAAGTCCCATCACTTGATCCATCGTCGACAAAGACATACTCAATTTCTGTTTCCAAATCTGGAAGTAAAGCTTCCAAAGCCTGATAAAAAAGAGGAAGTACTTCCTCTTCGTTTAAACAGGGGACAATGATTGACATCACCATCTTAGTCTTCAAATCCATTTGGATGCTTGCTTTGCCAACGCCATGCGTCTTCACACATTTGGGTGATGCCTAATTCTGCTTCCCAGCCGAGTTCTGCTTTGGCTTTTGCAGGATCTGAATAGCAGGCTGCGATATCCCCTGGGCGACGGTCTACGATGCGGTAAGGAATTGGACGTCCCACTGCTTTTTCCATATTTTGGATAATTTCAAGAACTGAGTAGCCTTTACCTGTTCCAAGGTTATAAACGTTTAGACCTGAACCTTTTTGGATTTTTTTCAGAGCTGCAACGTGACCTTTAGCCAAATCGACAACGTGGATATAGTCACGAACACCAGTTCCGTCTTCCGTATCGTAATCGTCTCCAAACACTTGCACTTGCTCTAATTTTCCAACGGCTACTTGAGTCACATATGGCAAGAGATTGTTTGGAATACCGTTTGGATTTTCTCCCAAATCTCCACTCTCATGGGCTCCGATTGGGTTAAAGTAACGAAGCAAGACAACATTCCATTCTGAGTCAGCTTTGTAAATATCGGTCAAAATTTCCTCAAGCATAAGCTTAGTGCGGCCATATGGATTAGTCACTGAAAGTGGGAAATCTTCCAAGATGGGCACTGTATGCGGATCTCCGTAAACTGTCGCAGAAGAACTGAAAATGATGTTTTTACAGTTGTTTTCTTCCATGACCTTCAAAAGACTAACAGTTCCAGCGATATTGTTGTCATAGTAGGCAAGAGGGATACGTGTTGATTCGCCAACAGCCTTCAAACCAGCAAAGTGAATGACCCCTGTTGGTTCTTCTTGCTTGAAAATATCTCTGAGAGTATCAGTATCACGGATATCTGCCTCATAGAAAGGCACTTCAACTCCTGTGATTCTTTCAACAACTTCTAAACTTTTTCTATTACTATTAACAAGGTTATCCACCACAACAACCTGATGACCTGCTTGGATTAACTCAATAACAGTGTGGGTTCCGATAAAACCTGCTCCACCCGTTACCAAAATCTTTTCTTGCATCTTTTTTCCTCGATTCTCGGATTATTTTTTCTTATTTTACCATTTTTGATAGGGAATGTCATTTGCCATCCTAGAGGGGAGGCTAAAATTTAAGTAAAATGCTTATACTCTTCGAAAATCTCTTCAAACCACGTCAGCCTTGCTTTGCTGTAGGTAGGGTTACTGACTTCGTCAGTTCGATCCACAACCTCAAAACAGTGTTTTGAGCTGACTTCATCAGTTCTATCCACAACCTCAAAGCAGTGCTTTGAGCAGCCCGTGGCTAGTTTCCTAGTTTGTTCTTTGATTTTCATTGAGTATTATTCGCTTTTTACTCGTTTGACATAGTTTTCAATTGGGTAGTTTAGAGGGTCCAAGGTCAACTCCTTGCCTTGGATCAGTTGAGCTAGATGGTAACCAATGATAGGACCAGTTGTGAGGCCTGATGAACCTAGTCCACTAGCAGCATAGACACCTGCCAATTCTGGTACCTGCCCAAAGAAAGGTGAGAAATCACTGGTATAGGCACGGATTCCCACACGCTCAGCTCTTGAAGTCGCTACTGCCAAAACTGGATAGTGAGGCAAGGCTGCCTCCTCCATTTTCTGGAGTAAGGTTTCATCTACCGTCAAATCAAATCCCATGTCATTTTCATGAGTAGCGCCTAAGGATAATTTCCCACCTGCAAAAGGAATCAAATCCCACTCCCCTTCTGGCATAACAACAGGGTAAGTTCCCATGTCTTGGGTAAGTTGATAATCTCGGAGTTGCCCCTTTTGGGGACGAACATCTACTTCATAACCTAAAGACTCTAACAGGTGTCCCAACCAAGCTCCCGTCGCCAAAATAACCTGATCAAACACCTCTTCGCCAATCTGGTAGCCTGATGCTAAAGGTGTCAGAGTCACTTTTTCTTTGACCAGCTTGACCTGACTGGCTTCCAGCAAACGAGTCACTAAGAGTTGACCATCTACTCTCGCTCCACCAGAAGCATAGAGCAAGTGATCAAATCCCTGCAAGCCAGGGAATAATTCATTAGCTGATGCTTGATCCAGAATGGCTAATTGCCCTATCAAAGGAGATTCTTCTCTACGCTGGAGGGCTAGTTGATAGAGTTCTTCCAACTTAGTTTCATCCTTTTTCAGGAGAAAGACTCCCGAACGCTGGTAAAAGTCGATTTCTTGTCCTGACTTCTCTAAATCAGCTAATAAATCCACATAAAAGTCAGCCCCCAAGCGCGCCATTTTGTACCAGGCCTTATTGCGGCGTTTGGAAAACCAAGGGCTGATAATTCCTGCTGCGGCCTTGGTAGCCTGACCTTGTCCATGGTCAAAGACGGTTACTTCTAGGTCACTTTCTTTAGAGAGGTAGTAGGCAGCTATTGCTCCCACAATTCCTGCTCCGATAATGGCAACTTTTTTCATTGTTTTCACTTTCTAACTAGATATGGTGGAAAGGATTGGTCGATACTTGACTAGGTACAATATCAATTGTCCATCCATTTTCAGCCTTCCATTGAGTAAGGAGTGCAGAAATTTTTTCCACAAAAAGCACTTCAATATAGTGACCTGGGTCCAATGCCAGTAACCCATCAGACAACATATCCTGGGCAGTGTGGTAGTAAATATCACCAGTGATATAAACATCTGCCCCCTTTGCCAAAGCATCCTTATAGAAAGACTGCCCGCTACCACCACAGATGGCCACTCTTGAAATAGGCTTCTGCAAATCACTCTCTTGATAATGTACCATTCGAAGGCTATCTAAACCAAAGACTTGCTTGACATGTTGGGCCAATTCCCCAAATGTCTGAGGCTGAACATTCCCAATACGTCCAATTCCACGTTCAGGGCCAGTTTCCTGCAGATAGATAGTTTCCTCGATACCTAGCATCTGACAGAACCAATCATTGAGACCATTTTCAACGATGTCAATATTGGTATGGCTGACATAAACTGCAATGTCATGCTTAATCAGGTCTATATAAATCTGATTTTGTGGACGGCTAGCTACCAAATCCTTGATGGGACGGAAAATCGGCGCGTGCTTAACAATAATCAAGTCCACACCCTTTTCAATGGCTTCAGCCACCGTTTCTTCACGAATATCCAGAGCAACCATGACACTTTGGATATCCTTGTCCAAAGTTCCAATTTGCAGGCCACGACTGTCTCCCTCCATGGAAAACTCCTGAGGGCAAAAAGCTTCATACGCGTTAATCACTTCACTTGCTAGCATGGAGAACCTCCTTGATGGCTTGAATTTTATCTACTAGAACTTGACGTTCCTCCAGATTTTTTTCTGGGATTTGTCCGAGGGCAAACTCTAGCTTAACAGCTTCTTTTTGCCATTTTTGGACAAAGACTGGACTGACCTCTTTGCACAAGAAAGGTCCAAAGCGGACATCGCTGGCTGATAGCTTCATTTGTCCTGCTTCCACCACCAAAATCTCGTAAAACTTGCCAGCTTCTTCTAAGATGCTTTCAGCTACAATCTGAAACCCATTCTCTTGTAGCCAGATACGCAAGTCGTCTTCACGATTATTAGGCTGGAGGATCAATCGTTCTACATTAGCTAACTTGTCCAAGCCTTCTTCTAAAATCCTAGCAATCAAACGCCCACCCATACCTGCAATGGTAATGACAGACACTTGGTCTGCCTCTTCAAAGGCTGCTAGGCCATTGGCTAAACGGACTTGGATTTTCTCCTTTAAGCCGTGAGCCTCAACATTTTTAACCGCAGACTGATAGGGACCTTCCACAACCTCGCCTGCAATGGCGCTTTTGATTTGACCTCTCTCAACCAACTCAATTGGCAGATAAGCATGGTCACTCCCCACATCTAGTAAAATAGCCCCTTGGGGAACAAAGGAAGCCACCAATTCTAATCTCTTTGAAATCATCTTCTCTCTCTTTCCAAAACTCTGTTACCTCTTATTATACCACATTTCAGCTGGCAATCTTGCACCTAAAAAAACCGCAATCCACAGATTGCAGCCTTTCTTTATTTTCTGGCTTGATAGCGACTAGTCAGGATGAAAATCACGGTAAAGACCAACATCATGGCCCCATAAACAGGTAACGTTTGTCCATTCAAGGTTGAAATTTCAAGCAGTTTTTGAATTCTTGGGAAGAGAGCTGTAGCTAGGAAGCCTCCTACTGACCAAACAATCAAGAGGACACGCCATAAGGTAAATGGCATGCAGGCTCTAAATACGGATAAGAAACCAATTGACCCCAAGAGATAATAGAGTAGAGTTGAGATTTCTAACTCAGACCAACCTTGGCTACTTCCAAATATTTTCACAAAAAGAACGCTGAACACAACCATGAGAGCACTTGGTAGAGCACGAAGCATGGATCTTCTGAGGAAGTTTGGCTCAACAGGTTTGATATTTCGCTCAAAAGTCAGAACGAATGGTGGGAAACCTTCCACGAACTGGTCAATCATGGTAATCTGGATCGGAATGAAAGGGAAGATCAAGATCCACTCAGATCGTCCCAGAAGAGCACTGGCGATACAGATAACTGCGAGCAAGAAAGAATAGATGGTCTTTATCAAGAAAATCGGGGCGATATGGGCAATGTTATTGACCACGCGACGACCTTCAAAGAGAATCTCAGGAACATCATTAAAGTCAGAGTTCAAGAGAACCAGATTGGCAATCTGACGCGTCGCCGGATCCCCTTCCGCCATCACGATAGAACAATCCGCCTCACGAAGGGCGAGAATATCATTGACTCCGTCTCCTGTCATAGCTGTTGTATGACCCGCTTTTTTCAGCGTTTGGATGATGAGTTTCTTTTGATGAGGGGAAACACGTCCGAAAATAGCTGTCTCCTCAGCCATAGCAATCAATTCCTCATCCGTGATTTTTGAGCAATCTACATAGCTGGCATAGTCCACAAAACCAGCCTTCTGGGCAATGCTGGATACAGTGACTGGATTGTCACCAGAGATAATCTTGAGGCCCACTTCCTGAGAACGGAGATAGTCCAGCGTCTCTGCTGCTCCCTCGCGAATCGGGTCCAAGATTTCCAGCAAGGCTAGAGCCTGAATATCAGATGGTTTCTGTGGCTTGTGATGGTCCAGTTTTTCCTGACTGAGAGCTAAGACCAATACACGTGAACCTCTCTCCAAGGCCTCTCTGGCTTCTGGGACCTCAGAATCCAGCAACATCTCAGGTGCACCTAAGAAAACTGTTCCCAAACCTTCCAATTCCATTGCTCCCCACTTGCGGTCGCTTGAGAAGGGAAGATTAGAGAGCATAGGATAGGCTACTTGGCCTTGGAAACGCTGGCGAATGGCTTGGGCAGTTGGATTTTTATCCTCACTGTGGGCTATGTAGCTGGTCAGGATGCTAGCAATAGTCTCTTCACCATAAGTTGCCGTCAGCGGAAGAACAGCCTCTACCTGCATCTTTCCTTGGGTGATGGTACCCGTCTTGTCCAGACAGAGCATATCCACACGAGCCAAGGTCTCAACAGAGTACATCTCCTGCACCAAGACCTTTTTCAAGCCCAACTTAATCACCGCAGTCAAAAGCGAAGTAATGGTCAAAAGGGCAATTCCCTTAGGTAACATCCCCAGAAGGGCTGTCGACGAATTTACAACGGACGACTTAAGAGGCAAGCCTTTTAAAAGCAAGGCTTCTAGTAAGAGAGCCAGACCAAAAGGAATGATAATCTTCCCAGTAAAACCAGCTAGCCTGTCCAAAGATTTCATGATACGAGAGTTGATTGGTTTAACGGTCTTGGCTTCCAGCATGAGTTTGGCAGCATAGTTGTCTGCACCGACATGGTGAACTTGAGCTAAAACTGACCCACTGGCTAGGAAACTTCCTGACAAAAGCAAGGCATCCACTTCCTTTTGCACCAAATCACTTTCCCCCGTCAACATGGCTTCATTGACTTCCGCAAAGCCTTCCAAAACCAAGGCATCACTGGGAATCTGCTCTCCTGCAGACAAACGAATGACATCTCCTAACACCAATTCTTCAGGATTCAGAGCCACTTCTTGGCCATCACGAATAGTCTTGACCTTTTCCTTGGTCATGAGATTGAGCTTGTCCACCATGTGTTTAGCCCGCAGCTCGGTCACAATCCCAGAAAAAGCGTTAAAGCAGATAACAGCAAAAAAGACCAAATTGCTCCAAGCCTGCACAAAGGCAAGGGCCAAAGCAATGGCAAAGTTCAAAGCGTTAAAAAGGGTAAAGACATTTCGTTTAACGATTTGCCAAGTGCTAGTACTGGCCGATGCAGTAAAATCATTGACCAAGCCCTTAGCCTGTCTTTCCTTGACATCTCTTTGGGTTAATCCCATAATCTTATTTTTATCCATAAATTCTATCATATCATTTTTTTTAACAGAATTCTAATCTCACCCCAAATATGCACCTAGTCAAGGGAAAAGTTTGCCAGCCCTCCTTTGATAAGGTATAATAATAACAAGAAAATAATCGAAGGAGATCGCATGTTTTATACTTATTTACGTGGATTGGTTGTCTTGCTCCTATGGTCCATCAATGGCAATGCCCACTATCATAATACTGATAAAATTCCTAATCAAGATGAAAATTATATTTTGGTTGCGCCTCACCGCACTTGGTGGGATCCAGTTTACATGGCCTTTGCGACCAAGCCAAAACAATTTATCTTTATGGCCAAAAAAGAACTCTTTGCCAACCGTATATTTGGTTGGTGGATTCGTATGTGCGGTGCTTTTCCTATCGACCGTGAAAATCCAAGCGCCTCAGCCATCAAATACCCTATCAACGTCCTTAAAAAAAGTGATCGCTCTCTCATCATGTTTCCAAGTGGGAGCCGTCACTCAAACGATGTAAAAGGTGGCGTAGCTCTGATTGCCAAAATGGCCAAGGTCCGTATCATGCCGGTTACCTACACAGGTCCCATGACCTTGAAAGGCTTGGTTAGCCGTGAGCGTGTCGATATGAACTTTGGAAATCCAATCGATATCTCAGATATCAAGAAAATGAATGATGAAGGCATTGAAACAGTCGCCAATCGCATTCAAGCAGAATTCCAACGTTTGGACCAAGAAACGAAACAATGGCACAATGATAAAAAACCAAACCCACTCTGGTGGTTTATCCGCATCCCTGCTCTCATCCTTGCCATTATCCTCGCTATCCTAACCATCATCTTTAGCTTTATCGCAAGCTTCGTATGGAATCCAGATAAAAAGAGAGAAAAACTTGGTTAAATAAATACAACAATCCCTTGGCAAAAGCCAAGGGATAAATCTTTTATTCGATTTTCCATTTTTGGGCCAACCAGCTAGAAAAAGCTAGAAATCGCTCATCCACTTGTTCATGATGCCCATAAGGGTCAAAGACAAACTGACAGTTCGGATAGTGTTTCTGAAGACTGGTATGGATCTGCTCAGCATAGACTGGTGCTTGAGCCAAGCGATTAGTATGATGAGCTCCTTCTGTTTGACCATTCTGTAAATACAGCAAACAGTCCAAATTTTTCACATTTTCTTCCTTGCAGTAAGTCACAAAATCAGGATACCAAAAGGAACCGCAGATGGAGAAGACACAGGAAACCTTGTCAAAGCTGAAAAGACTGTAAACTGCCACCAAGCCACCTAGTGAATAACCTCCGTAGGCAAGGCGAGTTTCGTCCAGGCGATAAAGTGAGTGCAACTTATCTAAAAGACCTCCAAATAAATGTTCATGATAGACGTTGGCCTGACCGCCAAAATCTGGAAATCCATCTCTCAGAGCAGCTGACTTCCAGGGCGTGTAGTCATCTAGGCGATTTTTAGAGGTCAAGCCCACTAAAATCACAGATTCGGAAAGGGACGATAGGAAGTCCAAGTTGCCATCATTCAATAAAATAGCCGGATAGGTTTGATTGGGGTCGTAGTTAGAAGGAAGGCTGATTTTGACTTGAATTCCTTCCCAATCAAACTTATTATTTATTGATAAAGTCATTGATTTTCTCAAGGGAATCAATCACTGCTGGACCATAGTCCATCAATTCATCGTAAGAGATGGTCATGATTTTTTGATTCTTAATAGCAGGAACGCTTTCCAAAACAGCATTTGCCTTCATCAACTCTACTGCTTTTTCATCCAATTTTTTATTGCGGTCGCTGGTTACATAGATAATCAATTCAGGATCCATTGACACGAGATTTTCCAAGGTCAAGCCTGATGTCCCCGTAGCAACGTTTGTATAACCAAGTTGGTTCAGCAAACTTTCTTGCAAAGCAGACTTGTAGGCACCGAAGGTTTCATCATTATAAGCAACCATAATCAAAGCCTTTTTCTTTTCACCTTGGCTTGCTGGATTTGCTTTCTTAACAGCATCAATTTTAGTTTGTAATTGTGCTGCGTATTCATTAGCCTTGTCCTGAACATTAAAAATCATTCCAAGATTTTTGACATCTTCTACGATATTCCCCAAATCTTGCTGAATTGTTGAGAGAGAAGCTTTTTGTGTATAAACTGGGATTTTATTTTCATTCCAAGTGCTAACTGTCCCCAAGGATTTTTCAGAAAACATCATGTTTCGACCCATTACAGCGTCTGGCTCATAAGAAAGGACTGTCTCCTGTGAGACTGTTTTTTTATCCCCAATTTGAGGAATCGTCGCAATCGCGTCCTTGTATTTGTCCGTCACAGCATTATCAGGGTTAAGCATGCCAACAATTTTATCCTTCAACCCCAACTCCAATAAGATTTCAGTGGTTGAAAGATTGTTGGTGATAACTTTTTCAGGTGCCTTGTCAAAGACTTGTTCGACTTCATTCCCTTTCGCGTCATAGGTTTTGATAGTTAGCGGATAAGTCGTCTCTGCTTTAGCCTTTTGACTTGTCTCTGTGCTAGATTGTGTGGTAGCTTTTTCTGTAGTAGTGTTACCACAAGCTGCCATGGTTAAGGTAGCTACTGTTACGAGTAAAATACTGAGTGTTTTTTTCATCTTGTTTTCCTTTTCATTCTTATAAATAGTGAATCATGGCTTGCTGATCATCGGTCCAAGTAACCTGACTTTGAACTCCGTATACAGTTTGCAATGACTCAGGGGTGATGGTCTCCTTTGGAGTCCCTTGGTAAAGGATTTCCCCCTCTTTCATCAGATAGAGATAATCCGAATAGCGACAAGCAAGTTGAATATCATGTAGGACAGCTAGAACATTGATCTTAAGATTCTTCACAATGGCTAACAAGTCTAGCTGATACTTGATATCTAGGTGATTGGTTGGTTCGTCCAGGAGCAAGAGAGTCGGTTCTTGCGCCAAGGCACGTGCTAATAAGACTCGCTGCTTTTCTCCCCCTGACAGAGACGAATAGAGACGAGTTTTCTTCTCAAGCATATCCACCTTGACAAGAGCATCATGAACGAGGGCATAATCCCTTTCCTTTTCCTTCTGTAAAAAAGAGAGATGGGGCGTTCTTCCTAGCAAGACGATTTCCTCAACTGTACAATCAAACTGCAATTGATTAAACTGGGTTACAACTGCCATTTGCTTGGCTGTTTCTTTTAGTGACCAATGCTCCAGTGGCTTTCCATCTAGGCTTATCAAGCCTTTGTCTGCCTTTTCCTGACGATAGAGGAGTTTAAGCAGGCTGGTTTTCCCACTTCCATTTGGTCCTAGTATCGTGTGAAATTGATGCCCCTCAACCCTAAGAGAAACACCTTTGAGGATTTTTTTCTCTCCTAGTCCAAAGTGGATATCCTGACAAATCAAGTCCATATCAAGCCCTCACCTCCCTTCGCCTACCTCCAACAATGTAGATAAAGAAGGGAGCACCTACTAAGGCTGTGAAAATACCAATTGGCAGCTCAGCATTTTGAATAATGACACGAGAGAGTACATCTGCCCAGATAACGAAAAGGGCACCTAGTAAAGTCGCAACAGGAAAAAGTCTCCTGTAATTCGTTCCTACTAACCCTCGAGCTAAATGTGGAGTAATCAGACCGACAAATCCAATAATCCCACAGGTCGCCACCAAGACTGCTGTCAACACAGCCACCATGGTCACATAAAGATACCAATAAAAGCGTAAGGGAACCCCCAAAGTTAAAGCAGCCTCATCTCCCATCATCATCGCATTAAAAACACGATACTGCGTAGAAAAAAATAGAAAGGCCATTCCCACTACTATAGTTGGCAAAACTAAGTCAGACCAGGTAGTCCCAGCAAGCGAGCCCATGGTCCAAAACTTAATAGTCATCACACTGTCAGCATTAGCACCAACTGAGATAATAAAGTTGGAAAAAGCCAGAAAGAGAGCATTGACAACCGTTCCTGATAAGATCAGACTGGAAGTCGTCATCCTTCCCTGCATAGAGGCAATGATGAGGACAGCAATTGTTGCCAAAATAGCTCCAAGAAAAGCGCCAAGGCTAATCATCACTTTCAAACCAAGAATGATGCTCAAGGTTGCCCCTAGAGTTGCACCCGCAGAGATTCCTAAGACATAGGGCTCAGCGATGGGATTGTTCACTGTGGACTGCATCACGCTACCACACATAGAAAGACCAGCCCCTACTATCAGCCCCAGCAATACTCGGGGGAATCTCATGTTCCATACAATGGCAAGAGTGGACTTTGGCACCTCTCCTATCTCAAGAGGAAACCCCAACCTGCTCAAAATAATCCGATAGGTATCTCCTAGATGAATCGCAACAGATCCCATTGAAACTGCTAGAAAGAGGGAAATCCCTAAAACACCTAGCAAGACACCTAAAAGCAACACAAATTGCAGGTCCTGTCGGCTTCCAGAAAATTTGGAAAGCATGCAAACCTCCTTTGATAGAATCTTAAAAATTTAGAAAATTCTCATGAAAAGTATACCATATTTTCAACAATGGAACAAGATGAGAAAAATGAATATAGTTGGTCTTACAGTGCTAATAATCGTAACCGAAGATTATACTTGAGTATATCGAGGTAAGAGGACAACATAAAAAGCCCTCTAAAATTAGAGAGCTGATTTGAGATTGGGATAAAATCCTAGTGAAACAAAAAAATCTACACGGTCAGAAAAGTCTCTATCGTGCCATTTTCATACATGATGTATAGTCCAAGTAGAATGAATACTAAGGGCACAATGATTCGCTCGTATTTTTCAATTGTCTCGAATATTAAGGGAATAGAGGATAACACCCGACTAATCTCGCATAAGATAATTATGCCGATTACAAACACAAGCAAGGCCACGAGGGTCTGTGACCAATCTAACGAAGCAAAATAAGGTATATAGATACCTAAATTATCTCCGCCAGACGCAATTGTCAGCAATGTAACTGTCCAAAACAGTTGATTTGCCTTGCTTTGTTCTAATCTTTCAATAATTTCTTCCTCTTCTTCCTCTTCTTCCTCACCTTCTCCAACAATTGCAAAGCGAATCCCTAAATAGATAGGGATTAAACCAAGCAATCCAACCATCCATTCTTCAGGCACGAAATTAACGACATAAGCAGCAACTAAACTCGCCCCTACAAGTAAGCCTGTGCCTAGATATTGCCCCGCATAAATATGCCATTTTTGTTTATTCTGTGATAGCTGTGCAAATAAAATAAATAAAATAATTAAATAATCGATACTGGTGGAAATATAAACACCAATAGCAGATATGATTGTCTGTCCCATAAAAACCTCCTGTATTAGTCAGTAATAAATCAGCAGATTTTAGGAGAGCACAGACACATTAATTTAGCTATCGCTAGTGGGTAATGTCGAACATAGGAAAGCATTTTACTCCTCCTCAAAACGTAGTTACAAAGTAATTTCTAACTGGAATTCGGTGACTACTTCCATGTAAAGTATAACATACTATACTTTACTTCGTAAAGTGTGGGCTCTCCGAAGGGGCTTGCAGACAGCTACTCGGCTTTTCAAGCCGAGTAGCTACGCACCCTTATGGTGTAATTAGCTGATACCATTTGAGGTTTTTGTAGTCTCCAAAATTGTGACCGATAAAACACACAATCCGCTATTAAGGTGGGTTACTCAGTTTTTGTAGTCTCCAAAATTGTGACCGATAAAACCTCAATAAAAAAGCCCTCTGAAGTCAGAGAGCTGATTTGAGCCCGGGCTAAAATCCTAGTGAAAAAGATGAAACTCCTTGTGTTCATCGAACACTGTGTCATTTCCCTATTTTCATACGGATTTCTTACGCCCTTAGCATCATGATTCTTGCTGGATAAAACGTTTATAGATTAGACGGCGAGGAGAAGAATGTACGAAACTTTCAGTGAAACAAAAAAAATCTCCCCGAAGGGAGATCATTCTGGTTTATTTTACCTTACAGTGCTAGGAACCGTAACCGAAGATTATACTTGAGTATATCGAGGTAAGGTAACAACGCAATGTAAGTGGAAAATAAAGCAGATTAGCGACGAAGTCCTAGAGAGTTGATTAACTCACGGTAACGGTTAACGTCGTTTTTACGCAAGTATGCAAGCAAGTTACGACGGCGACCGATTTTCTTCATCAATCCACGGTAAGTAGCGTGGTCTTTTTTGTGTTGTTTGATGTGTTCGTTAAGGTGGTTGATTTCCCAAGTAAGGACAGCAACTTGAACCTCTACTGAACCTGTATCACCTTCGTGACGTGCATATTGTGCGATGATTTCATTTTTTTTCTCTTTTGAGATTGCCATGATGTTTCTCCTTTTTATTTGGCTTCATCCGAGTGACAGGTTGGCATGCCTGTAACCAAGAAGAAGTTATTTGTCTTTACGACAATCCCTATTCTACCAATAACTAACTTCTTTGTCAACAGATTTACTTTCTTGTTTTAAACATGCTATAATAATCATAGCAAGAAATCTAAGTTATCTGTTTTTAAACGAGGTGATTATCATGCCTAGATTCTATTCCCATCTCCCCTACTATTTGGTCATCTTTTTCTTTTACTGGCCACTTTATGAGTTGTTATCACTAATCGTTTCTGACTCCCTTACACTCAAGAGTCTCTACGTAAATAATATTCTCTTCTATACACCTCTAGTAATCTTCATTGTGTCGTTACTATATAGCTACCGTTTCCGTTTCTCACTTTGGTGGTTAATTGGTAACGGACTGCTCTTTTGCTTTACTATCATAACTTTTGGTGAGTTTATACTAATTTACTTGCTAATCTATGAAACCTTGGCTCTGGTGGGCATGGCTTCCGGTATTGGCATCAAGCATATTCTACAAAAATGAAAAACAAAAAACTTTCACAAAATCCTTGAAAAATCTCACAATCATGCTATAATAATCCATAGAGACAAGTCACTTAGTTCCTTTCTACTAGAGAGTGCGTGGTTGCTGGAAACGCATAGGAAGCCTAAACTGATACTACTCTTGAGTTTTTATGAAAACATAAAACGGTGGCCACGTTAGAGCCAATCAGAGGTGTCCCTCTTTTTTGAGGAACATAAATGAAGGTGGAACCACGTTGCGACGTCCTTTCGAGGATGTCGCTTTTTGTTTTTCTAGCTTTCACAATCCTCTGTCCCTGTTTTTAGAATAGGGTTAACACATTCGTCAATAATATAAGTAAGGAGAACATCATGATTAACATTACTTTCCCAGATGGCGCTGTTCGTGAATTCGAATCTGGCGTTACAACTTTTGAAATTGCCCAATCTATCAGCAATTCCCTAGCTAAAAAAGCCTTGGCTGGTAAATTCAACGGCAAACTCATCGACACTACTCGTGCCATCACTGAAGATGGAAACATCGAAATTGTGACACCTGATCACGAAGATGCCCTTCCAATCTTGCGTCACTCAGCTGCTCACTTGTTTGCCCAAGCCGCTCGTCGCCTTTTCCCAGACATTCACTTGGGAGTTGGTCCAGCCATCGAAGACGGCTTCTACTACGATACTGACAACACTGCTGGTCAAATTTCTAACGAAGACCTTCCTCGTATCGAAGAAGAAATGCAAAAAATTGTCAAAGAAAACTTCCCATCAATCCGTGAAGAAGTTACTAAAGACGAGGCACGTGAAATCTTCAAAAATGACCCTTACAAGTTGGAATTGATTGAAGAACACTCAGAAGACGAAGGTGGTTTGACCATCTACCGTCAGGGTGAATATGTAGACCTTTGCCGTGGCCCACACGTCCCTTCAACAGGTCGTATCCAAATCTTCCACCTTCTCCATGTAGCAGGTGCTTACTGGCGTGGAAATAGCGACAACGCTATGATGCAACGTATCTATGGTACAGCTTGGTTTGACAAAAAAGACTTGAAGAACTACCTTCAAATGCGTGAAGAAGCCAAGGAACGTGACCACCGTAAACTTGGTAAAGAGCTTGACCTCTTCATGATTTCTCAAGAGGTTGGTCAAGGTTTGCCATTCTGGTTGCCAAATGGTGCGACTATTCGTCGTGAGTTGGAACGCTACATCGTTGACAAAGAGCTAGCTTCAGGCTACCAACACGTCTACACTCCACCACTTGCTTCTGTTGAGCTTTACAAGACTTCTGGTCACTGGGATCATTACCAAGAAGACATGTTCCCAACTATGGACATGGGTGACGGGGAAGAATTTGTCCTTCGTCCAATGAACTGTCCGCACCACATCCAAGTCTTCAAACATCATGTTCACTCTTACCGTGAGTTGCCAATCCGTATCGCTGAAATCGGTATGATGCACCGCTACGAAAAATCTGGCTCCCTTACTGGTCTTCAACGTGTGCGTGAAATGTCTCTCAACGACGGTCACCTCTTTGTGACTCCAGAACAAATCCAAGAAGAATTCCAACGTGCTCTTCAGTTGATTATCGATGTTTATGAAGACTTCAACTTGACTGAATACCGCTTCCGTCTCTCTCTTCGTGACCCTCAAGATACTCATAAGTACTTTGACAACGATGAGATGTGGGAAAATGCTCAAACCATGCTTCGTGCAGCCCTTGATGAAATGGGCGTGGACTACTTTGAAGCCGAAGGTGAAGCAGCCTTCTACGGACCAAAATTGGATATTCAAGTTAAGACAGCCCTTGGAAAAGAAGAAACCCTTTCTACTATCCAACTTGACTTCTTGCTTCCAGAACGCTTCGACCTTAAATACATCGGAGCTGATGGTGAGGAACACCGTCCAGTTATGATCCACCGTGGTGTAATCTCTACTATGGAGCGCTTTACAGCTATCTTGATTGAGAACTACAAGGGTGCCTTCCCAACATGGCTTGCACCACACCAAGTAACCCTCATCCCAGTATCTAACGAAAAACACGTGGACTACGCTTGGGAAGTGGCTAAGAAACTCCGTGACCGTGGTGTTCGTGCAGATGTAGATGAGCGCAATGAAAAAATGCAGTTCAAGATCCGTGCGTCACAAACAAGCAAGATTCCTTACCAATTGATCGTTGGGGACAAGGAAATGGAAGACGGAACAGTCAACGTTCGTCGCTACGGACAAAAAGAAACACAAACTGTCTCAGTTGATGACTTTGTTCAAGCTATCCTAGCTGATATCGCCAACAAATCACGCGTTGAGAAATAAGAGATAAAATCCTAGCTACCTAAAAAGCAACAACTATTTCAGCTGTTGCTTTTTATATTTTTACTCAATGAAAATCAAAAAGCAAACTAGGAAGCTAGCCGCAAGCTGTACTTGAGTACGGTAAGGCGACGCTGACGTGGTTTGAATTTGATTTTCGAAGAGTATTATTTAATCCGAGCTAGTAGTGATTGACCAAACCACCACACAAGATTTGCTTTCATGAGTTAGATAAGGTCAATATCCTCAATCCTTGTCTGCTTCATTTTCTTTTACGAGATCTTTTTGTGAATCTTTTTCAGAGAGTTTTTGATCAATATACTTGTCAATGTTTTCATAAAATTCCTTGGTCGCTTCACTATCTAATGTTGGCGAGTTCTGAACTTGATTCACTTTCAATTGAACAGATTGAATACCGTAAGAGGCTTGTTTTTGGTGGAGTGTTTCTAATTCTTCTTCTGAAATCGGATCTCCAACAACCGTCAAGACCAATTCATTGTTACTTGACTTGTAGACTTGATTAATAACCGTATAATTGGCGAACTCTTTTCCTACAAACTGTTTGATCCCTTCTTTGCGCGCTTGTTCTATTGTCAGAGTAACTGCCGAATAGCTAGCTGGAAGAATCAACAATACAATCAAAGATATCAAGCCAATTCTCATTTTAATGCTCAGCTCTTTAAATGAAGTTAAAGGAGATTTTCTCATCAAAATTCTTGTTCCAACAATGTTGGCTAGCATGATAAAGACACAGTTGATCAAGAAAAGATAGAGAGCCCCCAATAAAAATCGTACATTCCCATTAGCTAAACCATAGCCAGCAGTACAGATAGGCGGCATCAGAGCTGTAGCAATGGCTACTCCTGGCACGATATTGTTTGCTTCTTTTTTCCTTGAACCGATCACACCAGCAATCCCACCAGCAATAGCAATGAGGACATCCCAAATGGTTGGAGAGGTTCGTGCAATCAACTCGCTACTTGCATAAGACAAGGGAGAAATCCAGAAATACAGAGTCGAGACAAGCAAACTGACCAACACTTGAGTCAATAAAACCTCTAGAGATTGCTTGATTAAACGCGTATCAAAAATAGCTAAACCGAATCCCAGTCCAACAATCGGTGTCATGAGAGGTGAAATCAACATGGCTCCTATAATGACAGCTGTTGAATTCATATTTAGTCCGATAGAGGCAATAAAAATTGCACACATCAAAATCGCTGTATCTCTCAATCGAACATGAAGGTCATCGTATAATTTCTCACGGTATTCCCGTGTTGAATAATTGGCAGTCATTTGTCCTCTCCTCTTTCCTTATTTAAATTGGTATAATAATTAAAAATAACAGCTGATAAACAGCCAAAAAATATGAGCCCATAAATCGTCAAGAAGACACTGGTAATCCTTCCAATCAAGGTCACAGCTAGGAGATCCCCGTAGCCGACAGTCGTCGAAGTCACAAAAGCATACCAAAGACCGTCTCCGTAATTTGTGATAGCAGGTTCAACTAGGAAAAGCACCCCTCCTGACCCAAAAACAAAGGTCACAAAACTCAGAGCAAACCGAGTAAAACCCGTAACCTGCATAATATGCCATAACATTTTTAAACGTTTCATTTGTTCTCCTTATTCATACTAGCTCCTGACCGAGCCGTTTTTTTCCAATAATCAAAGTGAAGATAGGACATGATCTCCATCACCAAACCCCAGTCCAACAATCGGTGTCATAAGAGGGGAAATCAGCATGGCTCCAATAATGACAGCTGTTGAATTCATATTTAGGCCAATAGAGGCAATAAAAATCGCACACATCAAAATCACTGTATCTCTTAATCGAACATGAAGATCATCATATAATTTCTCACGGTATTCACGTGTTGAATAGTTTCCAGTCATTGGTTACTCCTTTTATTTCGTATAATTTTGTTTCTGCATGGATGATGGTAGAGAGACTTCTGTCCAATCTTACATATTTTTCTTCTCACCTGTTATTCTTTTGAAAATTATCCTTTAAATATCCGTCAGTCCATCCTTAACATTATATCAAAAATTTTACAGTCTTTCTTCGAAGAAATCTATCAATTGAATAGATAGATGAAGCAAGAAATTTTTGTTTCCTTATCCGAAGAAGGAAAAACGGTATCTCCTGAACCTTGATACTATGCGTTTTATTCTTTATAATTTAGCTATTTCAAAATTACAAGTTCTCCATTCTTAATTTCCCAAACTTGGTCAAACTTACTTAATAATTCGTTTTGGCGATGTAAAGTAACAATGACGGCACTTGGTAGTTCCAGAACTCTTTCCAATTCCATTTTAAACTGATTAGTATCCAAGGCAGAGAAAGGTTCGTCTAGGATAAGCAATGGATTTTTACGATTTTTCTCACGATTTAAATACATTCGTTGTTGCTGACCACCTGACAGGGATTGTGGTGGAATTTTTTCAAAATCTTCTTCTCTGAATTTTTCATTGAAACTATTGAATAGCGTTACATTATTTTCATAACTCGAAATAAATGTATGTTCTTGTTGCAGAATCATACCGAATCTTCCCCAAAGATGGTCCAAAACAAGCCCATCTAGCACAATTTGTCCTTCAAAATCTTCATCTGTTCCATTTAAAATGTTGAGAAGACTACTTTTTCCAGACCCATTCTTACCAATAAGCGCAATTTTATCCCCTTTTTGAATCGTAGCGGAAGTAATTATCAATTTTGATTCTCCCAGTTGTTTGGAAATGTTTTTCAAAGTAATCGTATCAAAAGAATGTTGAGGTGCTTGAACTGAAACGGGTCTCCCAACAATGTTTTGAAAACTCTTGATTACAGGCTTTACGGACTCTAACATTTGTAAATCATAAAGGATTTCCTGTATTGGTTCAGAAAAAGCATTAATATATCCGAAACTCGCCACCACCTCAGGAATACCGAGTTGCTGGTGAGATAGAGAGTAGGCTAAATAAATAAACAGAACAAGACTAATGAATTCAAAAGAAACACCTGTCAATAAGATGCCTGTAATTTTTGTCAAACCATACTTAAAATACTTATCCTGCAAATTCTTTAGAGAACTCTTTTGTTGATTCAAAAAATGCGACATAGTTAGTTTATTTACCAAATGATGTCCCATGAGCAAATCCTCCAAAGTTCGATAGTAATCTCCTTGTTTTTTCAAGTAAACCTGTCTACGATTAGCGGTCAACTTCCCAACGATTTTAGGAATTTGAATACTAATTCCAGTAGAAAAGATTAAAATCAGTGATACAATAGGATTAATTGTTCTGCTAATAATGAAAGCGTAAATGATGATACGTAAAATTTGTTTGATAAAACTCATCAATGGAGGAAGGTAATCCTTTTCCAACGAATCTAGGTCATTAGATTGATAGGAAATATACTCTGCTACTGTTTTCTGCTTGAAATCGTGGTGACTGAGTCCCAGAAGTGAACGAAACCACTCATTTTTCAAAGTAGTCGAAAAGATAATCCCCTGCTTCCAATCAAGTATCATTTGGATATAGTTACAACTCAAATAGCCAGCCACTGACATAGAGTAACCATATAGAGCTACTTGATAATCCCCTTTGATTAATGCCTGCGTGAAATACGGTAACAAAGCTGTGCAGATATTCGATACTACACCAAAAAGAAAATTAAAGAAGAGATACCATCTAATAGTTTTAAGATATGGTAGCATATACGATACTCCTTGCTAATGCGTTTTTTTACATATCGCAGAACAATCTCTACTATTCCCTATTTCAGATAGTCCGATACTCGGACATTGAGTGCAATAATTGTAAATCACACAAGTACTGCAGTTTTTACTATCATTCAAAATATAATTTGCTATTTTGTAAAATATAGGTCTATCCCATGTTTCTTTGATAGATGTAAAATGAATATTTCCAATACTTCTATTGAAAGTAAGCTTTTTCAGTTTTTCTAACGATTTAGGCTATTTCGTGACACACCCACAATCCGTGAAAATTCTGGTTATATCAGATTATGTGATTTTCGTAAGAATTTTATATTGTCTCCAATCATGGCAGTCTCCTTTTACTTGATAAAACTATTATAATATTTAGAAATTAAAAACTGGTTCAAAATCAATAGAATGTGTGTATTCGATACATTCAATAAATTCTTGGAAACAGTTCTACACCAGTTACATAAATCTATATACACCTATCTCATTCAAAATAAAAAGAAAGCTGCAGTTCTTTTAATCCTGTATCAACGATTCATTCTGAAATCGAATAGGAGACATTTCCCAAGTCTACAATTCACTTCATCTCAAATTAATTTTTGTAATTCACCCTTAGTTTATAGATTTTATACTCAACAAAAGTATAAAGCATACAAAACTTCACTTTGAACCAGTATTTATACTATATTCCGTATTAAAAATTCTATTATTGGTTTTGTAAAAAACAGTCTTCAAATATCCTGAAATATAGCAAAAAGAGATTGGGTAAAAACTCATTGTCTCTTCTCACTCAAGGACTAAGTTTACTTGAGCAAACTGAATCCGCACTATCGTTCCTTTTCCAACCTCAGACTCGATACGAATCTGGTGCCCCAGTTCTTCAGAAATTTTCTTAGATAGATAGAGGCCAAGTCCAGATGACTGCTGGGTCAGGCGTCCATTATATCCTGAGAAACCGCGTTCAAAGACTCGGAGGACATCACTGTTTTTTATCCCGATTCCCGTATCCTTGATACAGAGTTCCTGGCCTTCCATATAAATCTCCAGACCACCTTCCTTGGTGTACTTGAGACTATTTGAGATAATTTGTTCAATGACCACTAGTAACCACTTCTTATCCGTCACAATTTCTTTATCAAGGTCATATAGGTTGACATTTAGGCCTTTTTGAATAAAGAAAAGAGCATATTTACGAATTATTTCCTTGACCAAGTCCTCAATTTGCACCTGCTTCAAGACCAAATCATCATGGAAACTTTCTAAACGCAGGTACTGTAAAACTAGATTGGTATAGGAATCAATCTTGAAAATTTCCTGTTCTAATTGCTGCTTCAGTTGGCGGTCGGCTACTTCTGCAACTAAGAGTTGACTGGCTGCAATGGGGGTCTTAATCTGATGGACCCACAAGGTATAGTAATCCAGTAAATCCGTCAGTTTTCTTTCTGAATCTGATCTCTGCTGATAAAGTTCCATCTCACGCGCTTCTAATTTTTCTGCTAAAACTCTTTCCAAAGGAGACTGAGCTTCCCTCTCCCCATAGAGAATTTCCTGACGATATACCTGCATTTCTACCAATATGTCCCAAGCGAAAAATAAAATGGTTACAAAGCAACACAAGAGGAAAAAGTAGAGAAAGTAAATTCCCAAACTGGCAAATAAAAACTGAAAGAGCAAAACTAGAAATGCTAAAGCAAGCAGATAGACAAACAGACGACTACGGGAGCGCAGATAGGCTAGAAAAAATTGTTTCCAATCAAGCATGCTTTAATCCGTACCCTATTCCTTTCTTGGTCTCGATAAATCCAATCAAGCCCTGCTCTTCCAACTTTTTACGCAAACGAGCCACATTGACAGAGAGAGTATTATCATCAATGAAAAAGTCACTGTTCCAAAGTTCTCGCATCAGGTCGTCACGCGCTACGATATTACCTGCATGCTCAAACAACACGCGTAAAATCTGGAATTCGTTCTTGGTCAAGTTCAAGACTTGCCCTTGATAATGTACATCCATTGATTTGGTATTGAGGATAACACCGGCATATTCCAGTAAACTCTCGTCACGCCCAAACTCATAGGAACGACGCAACAAGCCCTGAACCTTGGCTAAAAGAACCTGCTGGTCAAAAGGCTTGGTCACAAAGTCATCCGCCCCCATATTGATTGCCATGACAATATCCATAGCCTGGTCTCTCGAAGACAGAAACATGATAGGCACCTTGGAAATCTTGCGGATTTCCTGACACCAGTGATAGCCATTAAACAAGGGCAATCCAATATCCATGAGGACCAGATGAGGCTCCGACTGGACAAAAAGACTCAAAACTTCCATAAAGTCTTCTACCAGAACCACTTCAAATCCCCATTCAGAGAGCATTTTTCCGACTTGTTGACGAATAACCTGATCATCTTCTACTAATAAAATCTTGTGCATCTGATTCTCCTTTGCTATTATTATAACAGATTTTTCAATGCTAGAAGATCTGAAACTGAATTTGAAGCAGCTTGTTTTTAGGCAACAAAATGAGGCAATCCTACTAGCTAATTTAAGGGAAATTTGATAAGATAAATAAAAAGAAAGGAGTTCTTATGACCAATATTTTTGACTACCTGAAAGATGTCGCACACGATTCCTTTTACGATCTTCCTTTAAATGAGTTAGACATTCTAGCCTTAACAGAAATCACCTACCTCTCCTTTGATAATTTGGTCTCCACAACTCCTATGCGACTTTTAGACCTGGCACCTCAGGTCCCAAGAGAATCTAACATGTTGACCAGCAAAAATCGCCTCCAGCTATTAGATGAACTAGCTCAACACAAGCGCTTCAAAAATTGCAAACTCTCCCATTTTATTAATGACATCGACCCTGAACTGCAAAAACAATTTGCGGCTATGACCTACCGCCTCACTCTCGACACCTATCTGATTGTCTTTCGTGGGACAGATGACAGTATCATTGGCTGGAAGGAAGATTTCCACCTAACCTATATGAAGGAAATTCCTGCTCAAAAGCACGCCCTTCGCTATTTAAAGAACTTTCTTGTCCAACATCCTAAGCAAAAGGTCATTCTGGCCGGGCATTCCAAGGGAGGAAATCTAGCCATCTATGCTGCTAGTCAAATTGAGCAAAGCTTACAAAATCAAATCACAGCAGTTTATACCTTTGATGCGCCTGGTCTCCACAAAGAACTGACACAAACCGAGGGCTATCAAAGGATAATGGATAGAACCAAGGTCTTCATCCCTCAAGGATCCATTATCGGTATGATGATGGAAATTCCTAACCGCCAAATCATCGTGCACAGTACTGCCTTAGGTGGTATCGCCCAGCACGATACCTTTAGTTGGCAGATTGAGGACAAACGCTTCGTCCAACTGGATAAGACCAACAGTGATAGCCAACAAGTCGACACAACCTTCAAGGAGTGGGTGGCCACAGTCCCTGACGAGGAACTCCAGCTCTACTTCGACCTCTTCTTTGGCACCATTCTAGATGCTGGGATTAGCTCCATCAATGACCTGTCTTCCTTAAAGGCGCTTGAACACATTCATCATCTCTTTGTCCAAGCTCAATCCCTCACTCCAGAAGAAAGGAAAACTATGGGTCGCCTTACCCAATTATTGATTGATACCCGTTACCAAGCCTGGAAGAATAGATAATACTCTTGAAAATTAAATGTATACAAAACAAAAGACCTAGAATACATACTTTCATGTGCATTCTAAGTCTTTTTAAATAAAATCTAACTACCAAATAATCCCTTTGTAGGCTATCAAAATGAGGACTGATAGCAGGACATAAAAGGCAAGGAAAAGCCATTTCATCTTAACACAGAGCGCTACGTACTCCCGAATAAAAGCAGATGGTATGTAGTAGCCTGCCGTCCTACATCCGAGGCCATCTCCCTTCATATTTAACTTACGCGCATAGGTACTGGTACGAAAAACATGATAGTCATTTGTTACAAAGAGAAATTGAGGTTTGGCTACCAGTTTCTCGCCAAGTTCCTTAGAAAAGAGAAGGTTCTCATAGGTAGTCCTTGATTGATCCTCCAGAATAATCGCATCTTGGGGAACATCTGTCTCTTCAAGCAGATAGTTTGTAATAGCCTGCGCTTCAGAAATCTTCTCATCTCCTCCTTGACCACCGCTGGCAATAATTTTTATGTTAGAATTTTTAGACTTGTAGTAAGCTTCTACTGCCTTATCAATTCTCTTCTTCAGCAAAGGTGTTACCTTTTCTCCGTCTAACAAACCTGCACCATGAATGATAATAAAATCATAATGCTTCTTCTTAGGAATAAAGAGATACAAGATAGAGTACAGCATAAAACCCGTAAAAGCAAAGCCAAAAATAAAATAAGAGTAGAAAATGAATACAAATAAAATATTTAGAAAGTGATTGGTGTAAAATAATTCATGTCGTCCTCCCAATCGAAATGACATCAAAGCAAAAAATAGCAAAATGACTATTCCAAGGAGCATGGAGAGATAATTAGCCTTTGAACGTCCCTCTCGCTTCAACAAAATGACCCCATTATAGATTAGAAAGATGCCACTTAGAAAAAGCAAAAAAGGAAGTAAAATAAAGGGAAATATAAAAAAAGCGAAATGAATCTTCTCATACCCATTTTGATAAAAAAGGTAGCCTAGATAAAAATAACTGGAAATGAGGGATAATAAGAATAATACTGGATTCCACAAACTTCTATTATCCTTCCAAAATGACACTATAAAGGCTAATACAATTCCTATAACGAGATACATTTCTTCCTCCTTTAATAACTACATTTTATCATAATTATCTAAAGAGAAAAAGAGGGCATCTATCCCTCTTACTCCTTCATCTGACTTTCTGCATCGGCCACGACTTGTTCTAGGTTGGTCTGACCAAGTTCAGTCTCCATAGCCAGCTGAATTCTCTCCAATTTTTGATCCAAAACCTCATGAATATGAGCTCCGACTGGGCAATTTGGATTTGGATTGTCATGGAAACTAAAAAGTTGGCCTGTCTTACCAAGACACTCAACCGCCTGATAAACATCTAAAAGACTAATATCTTTGAGATCTTTGACAATCTCTGTCCCCCCTGTTCCACGCGCTACTGATATCAGCTCTGCCTTCTTCAACTGGGACAAGGTTTTTCTGATAATGACAGGGTTAACCCCAACACTAGCAGCCAGAAAATCACTGGTCACCTTGCTTTCCTTCCCCTCGAGGGCAATAATTATCAGCATATGAGTCGCAATGGTAAATCTACTTGGAATTTGCATACTCTTCTCCTTTTTACGAGGCTAGCCTACCTCTACTCTTCTCTTTCTTTTATTATACCCTTTTTGGTTGTAATGTCAATTATTACCACTTTTCAACCAAGCATCTAATTCCCTATCATAGCCCTCTTTCTGGGCCAATCCTCTCAGAAATTCCTGATGATGAGTATGGTGGATACCATTGACCAGACTTTCATAGTAAACCTCAAAATAGGGAAGTTTGAGGTCTTTAGCTAGCTGCAATTCAGCTGCCACATCGTAGTCCACCCGTCGGAAGTCCATATCTACCAAGCCCTTGTCATCAAACTCCAAAATCATATACTGGGCCCGTAAGTCCTTCCGCAACTGGGCATCTAGAAAGAAAGGTTGCCCAATCGAACCTGGATTGACAATCAATTGCCCACCAGTCCCGTAACGAAGCAACTGCTGGTGGATATGACCATAGACAGCAATATCACAAGGCGGATTGGTCACCAAGCGGTCAAAATCCTCTTGTTCTCCAGTGTGAATCAACTCTCTCCCCCAGTTCTTATCAGGAAGATGATGGCTAATTCCCACCGTCAAATCCCCAAACTGACGATGAATCTGGAGAGGTTGATTGTGGAGCAGTTCAATTTCTTCTAGGGAAATTTCCTCTAAAACATACTGACACTGGCGCAAGAGATAGCGTTGACTGGGACGAGTACTATCCAATTCCTTGCGGACACCATGCCACAAACTGTCTTCCCAGTTTCCCAAAACTCTAGCCGTAATCGGTAGTTCAACCAACAAGTCCAAAATCCTTCTACGCCCTGTCCCTGGCATGAGAATGTCTCCCAAAAGCCAGTATTCATCCACTCCTAGCTGCCGCGCATCTGCTAAAACTGCCTCTAAAGCAGTGGTATTACCATGAATATCTGAAAGAAGAGCTATTTTCGTCATATCCATCTCCTCGTTTTTTCTCTTGCAATAAGTATAACATAAAAAGTCACAGCTAGAGAAATCTAGCTTTTTTTGATATACTAGATATAGATATTAGACAAGAGGAAGCGAATGACCCCGAATAAAGAAGACTATCTAAAATGTATTTATGAAATTGGCATAGATTTGCATAAAATCACCAACAAGGAAATTGCGGCTCGCATGCAAGTCTCTCCCCCTGCCGTAACTGAAATGATTAAACGGATGAAGAGCGAAAACCTCATCCTTAAGGACAAGGAATGTGGCTATCTACTGACTGACCTCGGCCTCAAATTGGTCTCTGAGCTCTATCGTAAGCATCGCTTGATTGAAGTTTTTCTAGTCCATCATTTAGACTATACAAGTGACCAGATTCACGAGGAAGCTGAGGTCTTGGAACATACTGTCTCTGACCTGTTCGTGGAAAGACTGGATAAATTGCTAGGATTTCCCAAGACCTGTCCTCATGGAGGAACTATTCCTGTCAAGGGAGAACTCTTAGTTGAAATCAATAACCTGCCACTAGCTGATATCAAGGAAGCTGGCGCCTACCGCCTGACTCGTGTGCACGATAGTTTTGACATTCTCCATTATCTGGATAAGCACTCACTTCACATCGGTGACCCGCTCCAAGTCAAGCAGTTTGATGGCTTCAGTAACACCTTTACTATCCTTAGTAAAGACGAGGATTTACAAGTGAATATGGACATTGCAAAACAACTCTATGTCGAGAAAATCAACTAATTTCTCAAGTCCCCCAACCAACCCTGAAAGTTTTATTTTCAGGGTTTTATTTCTATCATTTGATTTTGCTTTCATTTAATTGTAGAATATTTGTAAAAAAAAAGAAAGATAGTTTAAACTATGAAAAAATCACTAAAAATTTTTGCTACATCTAAATGGTTTGACCTCTTTGGAGTTGCTCTGGTCGTTGGGATTGCAATTGCATCTGGTTACCTCAACTCCCGTCTCGACAAATTCGTAGACTGGGGACCATGGACAGCTCTTGTACCCTTTGGATTGATTTCCGTAACCAACGTTGGGATTTCCATGTTGTCCACTCGTTTCACGGGGAAATTAAGCAAATGGGGAAATTACTTTGGTATTGTTAATACCATTTTGTCCGGTGCTATTGATTATATCCTTGGAAATAAGGCGGCCATTATCACCTATCCTGTCACCTTCCTCATTTATACCTTTGCTATTAAGAAATGGGAAGTTTCGCAAGAAGGCAGACCCAACCAAATGAGCCAAAAACAGCTAAAATTGGCAGCCATCATCATTTCAATCATCGCCTTCCTATTTGCCTTTGCGACCAACTATATCGGCTATGGGGGCAAGATGAATCTCCTGGCCTACGTAACAACTATTGCCTTTGCACTCTCCCTCATTGCCAATGCTTTGAATGCATTGAAACTGACAACTCAGTGGGGCTTTTGGTTGATTTACAATTTCGTTCAGCTGACAAAAGCTGGTATTCAAGGAAATTTTGCCAATATCGGAAAATACATCTTTTATATCCTCAATGCAATCGGAGCTTTATTTGTCTGGAATGATGAAGAAGTAAGATAATAGAAGAAAACTTAAATAAAAAAACAAGTCGACTTAAGAGAATCTCCCTTCTGCTATTTTTATCATTTTACTTGTAACTCCCATTCTTTTGGAGTAGAATGAAGTTAGATAAAAGAGGGAGGTCATCTTATGAAAAAACTCTTTAGAATCCATTTTACAGCAATTGCAGTCATCGATTTGCTACTATTCGCATTTTTTAACAAAAGACCCGAGACATCTTTGGAGTGGCTCTTGCTATCTGGTTTTATTTTCCTCCTTACTCAAGGACTCCTGTTATTTCGCTTGGTTGTCCGACTCAAACATCAATTCGCTGAGATTTATCCTAAAATCAATAAAAAGATTCGCTTCTACTATTTAGGGATTCTCTCCATTGATTTTCTATTTTTTGTCCTTTTAACCTTCGTTAGTTCTCAGCGTTTTCTCTCTCTTATGCCAATCATCACTGCTTGCCATTCTACTTTATATTATATGACGGCCGACTACCTAAGAGACAACTATCCAGACTTTTACGGCAAACATATCTCTTTATGGGAGTGTCTCTAAGGAAAAGGAGGGGTTATCATGAAAAAAATCATCTCCATCAAAACCATTCAACTCCTTATCATCGATGGAATTATGCTGGCATTTTTGACATTTAAAGAGGGACTTACTTGGGATTGGATGTTGATTTATAGCGGTTGGCTCATTTTCTTTCATCCTGTGCTATTGACCTATCTTTCCAACCAACTTTGTGACCACTTTAGTCACCTTTATTCCCAGATTAGACCGAGATTCTGGCGTTTTGCCTTACAAATCCTCCTATGGGATAGCCTGATCATTCTCTCCTTGCTGATTGTAAGGGGTATCCCACTTTTCCTTCAGGGAACTCTCCTCATCCTAGGACATCTCGTCCCTTCCTATCGCATCTGCCAAAGCCTGAAACAAGATTTCCCCAAGGCCTATCAAGAACCGATTTCATTTTGGAATATTTTATGATAGATAAGAAAAACCAAGCCAGCTGGGCTTGGTCTTTCTTATCTATTTTTAGTATCAAGGATAATGGTGACTGGTCCGTCATTGACCAGCTCAACCTGCATATCCGCTCCAAAGATCCCTGTCTGAACGGGTACTTCTTGCGCTAATTTTTGATTGAAAGCATCATAGAAGTCTGATGCCATATCAGGCTTGGCTGCGCCTGTAAAGGCTGGACGATTTCCTTTCTTAGTATCCGCAAAGAGGGTAAACTGAGAAATAGAGAGGATTTCTCCTTCAATATCTTTGACAGACAGGTTCATCTTGCCTTCTGCGTCTGAAAAAATCCGCATATTGACCAGTTTTCTCACAGCATAGTCCAAATCTTCCTCTTGGTCCTCTGGTCCAACACCAACCAGCAATAAGAGTCCCTGATTGATTTTTCCCTGAACCTGACCTTCGATACTCACTTGGGCTTTTTTAACCCGTTGGATAATGATTTTCATAATAGCCTTTCTAGTAAGAGCTAGGACAATTAGCCATTGGTCCGTTTAACAGAGTAAACTTCTGGCACACTCTTAATCTTGTCCACGACCGTGGTCAATGTAGAGAGGTTGGCAATACCGAAGGACACATGGATATTAGCAAACTTCATATCCTTGGTTGGTTGAGCGTTGACTGTTGATATATTCTTGGTTGTGTTTGAAAGAACTTGTAGTACATCGTTCAACAGTCCTGTACGGTTGAGGCCGTAAATATCGATATGGGCCATATACTCCTTATTTGAGCTAGAGTACTGGTCTTCCCACTCCACATCAAGAAGGCGTTGCTCGTAGTTTTCTTGAGCACGCAGGTTCATACAGTCCACACGGTGAATAGCCACACCACGACCCTTGGTGATATAGCCGACAATATCGTCACCAGGAACAGGATTACAACACTTGGCAATCCGCACTAGGAGACCTGAGGCACCTTCAATGACCACACCACCCTCATGCTTGACCTTGAGGGTTTCTTTATTTTCAACCTTGATCTCGCCACCTTTGACAAGTTCTTCTGCCTCCGCTTTGGCCTTGGCACGTTCTTCCTCACGGCGTTCCTTTTCAGTCAGACGGTTAAAGACCGTAATAGCACCGATTTCGCCAAAACCAATAGCCGCAAAGAGAGATTCTTCTGTCTTGTAGCTAGTCTTTTGCAGAACTTGATCCATATGGCGCTTGTCCATGAATTTATTAGCCACATAGCCGTTTTCTTGGAACTGGGCCATCAACATTTCACGCCCCTTGTTGACAGACAATTCCTTATCTTGATTTTTAAAGAACTGGCGAATCTTGTTACGCGCCTTGCTGGTCTTAACCATATTGAGCCAGTCACGACTTGGTCCAAAGGAGTTGGGGTTGGTGACAATTTCAACCTGATCCCCTGTCTTGAGCTTGGTTGTCAGTGGAACCATACGGCCATTGACTTTGGCACCAGTTGCTTTTTCACCGACCTTGGTATGGATTTCGTAGGCAAAATCAATCGGTCCTGAATCTTTGGGAAGAGAACGGACAGCTCCATCTGGGGTAAAGACGTAAATCTCCTCAGCCAGATAATTTTCCTTAACTGAATCCACAAATTCCTTGGCATCATCAGCCTGGTCTTGGAGCTCCATCATCTCCTTGATCCAGTTCATCCCAATAGCTGATTCCTTGCTGTTGACCTGCCCCTTAACGCCTTTCTTATAAGCCCAGTGAGCCGCAACCCCGTACTCAGCCACCTCATGCATGGCCTTGGTCCGAATTTGGAATTCGATCGGCCCTTTTGGTCCATAAACAGTCGTATGGATAGACTGATAACCATTGGCCTTGCGGTTAGCAATATAGTCTTTGAAACGACCAGGCATGGGTTTCCAAAGCTCATGCACATAACCAAGCATGGCATAAACATCACTTTGGGTATCTAAAATACAGCGAATGGCAATCAGGTCATAGATTTCCTCAAAACGTTTTCTCTTATCCTGCATTTTGCGGAAAATAGAGTAAATATGCTTGGGACGACCATAAATCTTCCCTCTCAAGTGATGATCCGTCGTATATTCCTCTAATTTTGTGACCACCTCATCCACCAAGGCCTCACGCTCCCTACGCTTTTCCTTCATCATATGGGTAATCTTGTAAAACTCCGTTGGATTGAGGTAACGGAAAGATAGGTCTTCCAATTCCCATTTGACACTGGAAATACCCAAACGATGGGCAAGTGGGGCATAGATTTCCATGGTTTCTTTGGAAATACGCTCCTGCTTGTCTTTTCGAAGATGTTTCAGGGTCCGCATATTGTGCAAGCGGTCAGACAGTTTGACCAAGATAACACGGATGTCCTCAGACATGGCCATGAGCATCTTGCGATGGTTTTCAGCCAACTGCTCCTCGTGAGACTTGTACTTGACCTTACCAAGCTTGGTAACCCCATCTACGATTACCCGCACATCAGGACCAAACTCTCTTTCCAAATCGTCCAAGGTCGCATCAGTATCTTCCACCACATCATGCAAGAAACCACAAGCTACCGTTACAGCATCTAGCTTAAGTTTGGCTAAAATACCTGCCACTTGGATAGGATGAATGATATAAGGCTCGCCTGATTTGCGGTATTGACCACTATGGCATTCCACCGCATAGACCAAGGCCTTATGGACAAAATGGACATCCTCTTCCGTTAAATATTCTTTGGTTAAAGCGACAACTTCTTCGCCTGTTAAATTCACTTCTTTTGGCATCTCTACTCTCCAATTCTTCCTACCATTTTATCACTTTTTTAAGAATATGAAAACTAGATTGGAACAGAATAAGAAAAAAATATTTCAGAATTGCTTGACAATTCTGAAATGTTTTTTTATAATATGTTATACAGTTAGATTTTCTATTTAGGTGATAGAAGGAGAGATAGAAGAACGGAAACCATATTGTAATCTAAATATAATTTAACTCCCTATGCTTATTACTTCTTCATTCAAGTAAATATATTTGAATGACATGATTTTACAAAGGAGTATCCTATGAAAAAAATTGTACTAACACTATTAGGAGCTACTGCTCTATCTATTGCCGTTCCGATCAATGCTGCTGAAACCAATACAACAAATAACTTTGAAGGCCCTCGTTATGAGCGTATATATTCTCATAGTTATAGTAAAACAGTAACAAAATACTATAACGATGATGGTTACATCCCACCAACTATCTACTATTCAGAATATAATGATGGTTTCCATTCAACCTTCAAAGGAACACTTGAAATAGATAGTGTACGAAGATCAAACGGTGGAACTCGTGTCACATACACTGGTACCTTGACTGGATTTTGGAATTAAAATCCTCAAGAGACTTTCTTTTATCCTTTAGTTTATAAGGAGAACACCTATGAAAAAAACTGCTATTTCTATCTTTGCTCTCCTAGTATTAGGAGTTAGTTGCCTGTTTCTATTCAGCCAGCAAGGCTATAAAAAAACAGTCGTTCAATACTATGCTAACGACCAGAACCTGCCCAATAGAATAACTTATAGTGAATATAGCGATAAACGAGAAGCCAACTACGGTGGCACTCTAAACATCACGTCTATCAAACAAGCTAATGACGGAGTTTATGCAACCTATGAAGGGCAATTGACACCTCTCCAATATTGATAAATTGATAACCAGCCTGTCTTCCTCTAGTCATGCTGGTTTTTAAGTTCATTCTAAATCCTTACCTATTCTCCCTAACTGTGCTATACTTATCTTAGTACATTCTTTGAGATTGGAGCTAATATGAAAATCCATAAAACCGTGAATCCTGTTGCCTATGAAAACACCTATTACCTGGAAGGTGAAAAACACCTCATCGTCGTCGATCCTGGTAGTCATTGGGAAGCCATTCGTCAGACAATAGAGAACATCAACAAACCGATCTGCGCTATTCTCCTTACCCACGCCCATTATGACCATATCATGAGTCTGGACTTGGTTCGCGAAACTTTTGGCAATCCTCCGGTCTATATTGCAGAGAGTGAAGCCAGCTGGCTCTATACTCCCGTCGATAATCTCTCTGGGCTTCCTCGTCACGATGATATGGAAGATGTAGTCGCAAAACCGGCTGAGCACACTTTTATCTTTCACGAAGAATACCAGCTAGAGGAATTTCGTTTCACTGTCTTGCCAACACCAGGACATTCTATCGGTGGTGTTTCCCTAGTATTTCCTGATGCTCACCTAGTCTTGACAGGTGATGCCCTGTTCCGTGAAACTATCGGACGAACGGACCTTCCGACTGGTAGCATGGAACAACTCCTCCATAGTATCCAGACTCAACTCTTCACCCTACCAAACTACGATGTCTATCCAGGACATGGTCCAGCTACTACTATTGCTCATGAAAAAACTTTCAATCCTTTTTTCTAACAAGATGGTGACAATGACTATCGCATTTTAAGTACATTATCCAACAGTCTTTCCACTATAAAAGGCATCCAGTCAAGGTTTTCACACCTGATTGAATGCCTTTTTCTGATGACTAGATTTTTTGCCTTACCAAATAATCACGCGCTCCTCTGGCGAACGCCACATACCGTCTCCTTCTTTGACATCATAGGTTGTAAAGAAATCATCGAAGTTTGGTACTTGTACATTGACACGGAGTTTGGCTGGCGCGTGCACATCAACGCTAGCCAAGAGTTTCATAAATTCTGGACGACCTTTCATGCGCCAGATGCGACCGAAGTTATGGAAGAACTCTTCTGCTGAGAAGTCTGGTTCTCGCTTGGCTGCTTCAAGCGCTGCAGCGATTCCTCCCAAGTCAGCCACGTTTTCTGATACCGTCAATTTACCGTTGATGGTTGCACCATAAGAATCCTGTCCATCAAACTGGTCGATAACTTTTTGTGTTTTCTCCTTGAAGGCAGCATAGTCGCTCTCTGTCCACCAATCCTTGAGGCTACCATTTTCATCAAAGGAAGCTCCGTTGGTATCAAAAGCGTGGGAAATTTCATGGGCAATAACCGCACCAATACCACCGTAGTTAGCAGAAGATGACTGATGCAAGTCATAGAAAGGTGCCTGTAAGATAGCTGCTGGGAAGACAATCAGGTTCTTCTGTGGATTGTAGTAGGCATTGACCATATGAGCAGGCATACCCCATTCCTTGTAGTCGACAGGCTGATTCCACTTGCTCCAACTGTGCTTGATTTCCACACGCGCAAAGGCAAGAGCATTGTCAAAAAGACTAGCCGTTTCATCCACTACCTTGTCCTTATAGCGTTCTGGTAATTCTTCAGGGTAACCGATATAAGGCTTGATGACATTGAGTTTGACGATGGCCTTGTCACGAGTTTCAGGAGTCAGCCAGTCATTTTTAGCCAAGCGTTCCTTATAGACATCAATCATAGTTGCTACTTTTTTCTCCACATCCGCCTTAGCCTCTGGAGAGAATTTTTCATGGGCATACCAAAGACCTAAGGCTTGTTTGAAAGGACCTTGTGCTAGTTGATAAGCTGCCTTGACCTTGTCTTTGGCTTCTGGAACTCCTGAAAGCGCACGGCTATAGGCACCTGACAAGACACGGATTTCTTCTGTTAAATAGCTGGTTGAGAGATTCACAACACTTAAAATTAAGGTTGCCTTGAGGAGAGGCCAGGCCTCTTCACTATAGAATTGGTCTGCTGCTTGCCAGAAACGTTCTTCGTCTACAATAACCTTGTCTGGTACTTGTCCAAGAACGGCTTGGAAAAAGTCATCCAAAGGTAGGGCAGACGCAAATTTCTTGAAATCTTCGTAAGCATATGGATGGTAAAGTTTAGCATACTCTGAACTTTCTTCATTAGAGAGCACCACTGCCGCAACTCGACGGTCCAATTCTAGTCTTTTCTCTAGCAAGTCTTCGATTTCTTCATCAGAGAAATCATAGGCTTTAAGGAGATTAGAAGTACTTTCTTTCCAAAGGTTCAACAATTCCTCACGCTGAGGATGGTCTTCAGCATAGTAGGTCGTATCTGGCAGGATTGTGCTTGGGGCACTAGCCCAAAGAACATTGATTCTGGCATCCATAAAGTCTGGTGATACACCAAAAGGAAGGAAGTTTGGTTTTCCAGCAAGCTCAAACTCTGCTAGTTTAGCTGTAAAATCCGCAAAAGTCTCCAATTCTTGAAATTCTTTAAGAAGTGGTAAGACAGGAGTGATACCGTCAGCTTCTCTCTTGTCAAAATCACGAACTAGGCGGTGGTATTTGACAAAGTTTGCCAAGATAGCATCCTCAGTCACCTCTTCACCTGTCAACCACTTGTCTGTTGTCGCCAACATCAAGTCTTCAATTTCCTGATCTAAATCAACAAAACCTCCAGTTTGAGACTTATCTGCTGGGATTTCTGCTGTTTTCTGCCATTCTCCATTGATTGCATCATAAAAATCATCTTGATAACGTGTCATCTTGTTCTCGCTTTCATTTTTTTAAGTTATTGCTAGCTTAACAAAAATTGCTTGGGAATGCAATTAAAAATGAACTTTCTCTTGCCATCATTTTTCAGTTATTATTTTAATTTTTTTAAAAATTAACTTGACTTAATTTTTTTTTTAATGTATATTAAGAGACAGGAGGAATATAAATTTATGATACGTATCGAAAACCTCAGTGTCTCCTACAAAGAAACGTTGGCACTTAAGGATATTTCACTAGTGCTCCATGGACCAACAATTACCGGTATCATTGGTCCAAACGGTGCTGGAAAATCAACATTATTAAAAGGGATGCTGGGAATTATCCCACATCAAGGTCAGGCATTTCTCGATGACAAGGAAGTTAAAAAATCCTTACACCGAATTGCCTATGTCGAACAAAAAATCAATATCGACTACAACTTTCCCATCAAGGTCAAGGAATGCGTCTCGCTAGGACTATTTCCCTCTATCCCACTCTTTCATAGTTTAAACTCTAAACATTGGAGAAAAGTAGAGGAAGCCCTTGAAATCGTCGGCCTAGCTGACTATGCTGAACGGCAAATCAGTCAACTGTCTGGAGGTCAATTCCAGCGGGTTTTGATTGCCAGATGTTTGGTGCAGGAAGCCGATTATATCCTCTTGGATGAACCCTTTGTTGGGATTGATTCTGTCAGTGAGGAAATCATCATGAATACGCTGAGAGATTTGAAAAAAGCTGGGAAGACGGTTCTCATCGTCCACCACGACCTCAGCAAGGTTCCTCACTACTTCGATCAAGTCTTGCTTGTCAATCGAGAAGTGATTGCCTTTGGTCCAACCAAAGAAACCTTTACCGAAGCCAATCTCAAAGAAGCTTACGGTAATCGACTCTTTTTCAATGGAGGTGACCTATGATTGCAGAATTTATCGATGGATTGCAAAAATTCCATTTCTTACAAAATGCCTTGATAACAGCCATTGTCGTCGGGGTCGTAGCTGGAGCTGTAGGATGTTTCATCATCCTACGCGGGATGTCACTCATGGGAGATGCCATTTCACATGCTGTCTTGCCAGGTGTAGCCCTCTCCTTCATCTTGGGCGTTGACTTCTTTATCGGAGCCATTGTCTTTGGATTGCTAGCTGCTATCATCATTACCTACATCAAGGGGAACTCGATTATCAAAAGCGATACCGCCATCGGCATTACCTTTTCTTCTTTCTTAGCCCTCGGTATCATCTTGATTAGTGTCGCTAAAAGTTCAACTGACCTTTTCCATATTCTTTTCGGAAATATCCTGGCCGTCCAAGATACGGATATGTTTATTACTATGGGTGTTGGGGCAGTCATTCTCTTGTTAATCTGGATTTTCTTCAAGCAACTCTTGATAACTTCCTTTGATGAACTCTTGGCTAAAGCCATGGGAATGCCTGTCAATTTCTATCACTACCTTCTCATGGTACTCTTGACTCTCGTGTCTGTGACAGCCATGCAAAGTGTCGGAACTATCCTGATTGTAGCCATGCTGATTACCCCAGCTGCAACTGCTTATCTTTATGCTAATAGCCTGAAAAGCATGATTTTCCTTTCCTCAACCTTTGGAGCGATAGCTTCAGTTTTGGGACTCTTTATCGGTTATAGCTTTAACGTTGCGGCAGGTTCTAGTATCGTGCTCACAGCTGCTAGTTTCTTTCTCATTAGCTTCTTTATCGCTCCAAAACAACGATATTTGAAACTGAAAAATAAACATTTGTTAAAATAAGGGGCAAAACCCCAATAAATTGGAGGATCTAATGAAAAAATTAGGTACATTACTCGTTCTTTTTCTTTCTGTCATTGCTCTTGTAGCATGTGCTAGTGGAAAAAAAGATGCAGCTTCTGGTCAAAAACTAAAAGTTGTTGCTACAAACTCAATCATCGCTGATATTACTAAAAATATTGCTGGTGACAAGATTGATCTTCACAGTATCGTTCCTGTTGGTCAAGACCCACACGAATACGAACCACTTCCTGAAGACGTTAAGAAAACTTCTGAGGCTGACCTCATTTTCTATAACGGTATCAACCTTGAAACAGGTGGCAATGCTTGGTTTACAAAATTGGTAGAAAATGCTAAGAAAACTGAAAACAAAGACTACTTTGCAGTCAGCGAAGGCGTTGATGTTATCTACCTTGAAGGTCAAAACGAAAAAGGCAAAGAAGATCCACACGCTTGGCTCAACCTTGAAAATGGGATGATTTTTGCTAAGAATATCGCAAAACAATTAAGCGCTAAAGACCCTAGCAACAAGGAATTCTACGAGAAAAATCTCAAAGAATATACTGATAAGCTAGACAAACTTGACAAGGAAGCTAAGGAGAAATTTAACAACATCCCTGCTGAGAAGAAATTGATCGTAACCAGTGAAGGATGCTTCAAATACTTCTCTAAAGCCTACGGTGTCCCAAGTGCCTATATCTGGGAAATCAATACTGAAGAAGAAGGAACTCCTGACCAAATCAAGACCTTGGTTGAAAAACTTCGCCAAACAAAAGTTCCTTCACTCTTTGTAGAATCAAGTGTGGATGACCGTCCAATGAAGACTGTTTCACAAGACACAAACATCCCAATCTACGCACAAATCTTTACTGACTCTATCGCAGAACAAGGTAAAGAAGGCGATAGCTACTACAACATGATGAAATACAACCTTGATAAGATTGCTGAAGGATTGGCAAAATAAGCCTCTGAAAAACGTCATTCTCACGTGAGCTGGCGTTTTTTCTATGCCCATATTTCCGGTCAAATCATTGGAAAAATCCAACCATTTCAGCTAAAATGAAAGAAAAAAGATTGGAGTATCCTATGGTAACTTTTCTCGGAAATCCTGTGAGCTTTACAGGTAAACAACTACAAGTCGGCGACAAGGCACTTGATTTTTCTCTCACTACAACAGACCTTTCTAAAAAATCTCTAGCAGATTTTGACGGTAAGAAAAAAGTCTTGAGTGTCGTGCCTTCTATCGATACAGGTATCTGCTCAACTCAAACGCGTCGTTTTAATGAAGAACTGGCTGGACTGGATAACACTGTCGTCTTGACTGTTTCCATGGACCTACCTTTTGCCCAAAAACGTTGGTGCGGTGCTGAAAGTATTGAAAATGCCATCATGCTCTCAGACTATTTCGACCATTCCTTTGGACGTGATTACGCCCTCTTAATCAACGAATGGCACCTATTGGCACGCGCAGTCTTTGTCCTAGATACGGACAATACGATTCGCTACGTTGAATACGTGGATAATATCAACTCTGAACCAAACTTCGAAGCCGCAATTGCAGCTGCTAAAGCCCTATAGAAAAAATCCTCTGTCACAAAGAGTTCCCTACTCTTTAAGACGGAGGATTTTTGTTTACGAGTAAATATAAATTCAATCAGATAAAAACAACTACCTTACTCTACAGATTTCAAAGCTTCAAGCATATCAACCTTTCTCAGATGATAATTGACAAAGAAACCAAGCAAGGTCAAAATGATGCTTACTGCTGCCACTGGGATTACATAGACCTCCCAGCCTACCTGCGGATAAAAGAGAATGGTCGCAGGCGAAATCATTTGAATCAAAAATTGGTGTAAATAGAAACCAGATACCAAACCCAGTACGATTCCCACAAGGGACAGCACAATCGTCTCACGGTAAATGTAGAAAGTGACTTCATTATTATGAAAACCGAGAACCTTGATAGTGGAGAGTTCACGGATTCTCTCAGCTACGTTAATGTTGGTTAGATTGTAAAGGATAACAATAGCCAATAGAACCGATACGATGACCAAGATGGTCATGGTCTGATTGAGTGAGCTAGCGACGGAGTCAAAGAGTCGAATGGCTGAAGCATTCTGGACAACGCTGGACACCGCAGATTGATTCATAAGTAAGCCGGCCTGTCTTTCGATACTAGGCGAACTAGAATCCTTTAGCGAAACCAGATAAGTGTTGGCTTGGGGTAGCTGTCCGTAAAGTTGCTCATAGTCAGTCTGACTCATATAAATAAAGTGACCAACGTAGTTCTCAGCAATAGCAGCGACCTTTAGCTTCTTACCTTCAATTTCTAGAGTCTGTCCAACCTTGACACCTGCCAGCTGGGCAAGTTTATCTGTGATGACAACTCCATCTTTTAATGTCAACTCTTGCTGATGATGTTGCAGATGAATAAAGGGAGTCAAATCCTCCTTCTCTGTCATCATAAGGGTAATGGTCTGAAGACCCGCCTTACCTTTGAAATCCTTGTCTAGCGTTTTTGAATAGATTTTCTGGTAGGCTTGAATATCCTGACCTTTCAACACTTCTTCTAGATTTGCCTTGTCCTGATTGGTCGCACTAGGATTTTCAGAGACAATCGTCTGATACTGTTGGATTTGTTGAAACTGTCTAGACGGAACTCCTGCTACAGAGGATTGGATTCCCAAACCTGCAAAGAGCAGAGCGACTGAACCTGCCACACCAAAGATCGTCATCAACATCCGCTGTTTATAACGGAAGATATTACGGGCTGTTACCTTATGGGTAAAACTGAGACGGCGCCAAATAAAACCGATGCGCTCCAGTAAGATTTTAACTCCTTTAACAGGAGGTTTAGGCAGTAAAAGCTGGGCTGCTTCATCATGAAGTTCCCTACGAGCTACCAAGTAGGCTGGCAACACACTCGCCAACCAACTCAAGACAAGAGCCAGAAAGCTATAGGTCCAATAGAACTGAATCTGGGTTTCTCCCACCACCATGTCTTTTGTAATGACACTTGAAATCACATTGGCTAGTAAATAATGGCCAAGGATACTGCCTAGAGCCGTTCCGACAGTCCCAGCTACTAGACCGTAGAGGAGAAACTTGGCGATAATATCCTTACTGCGATAGCCCAAGGCCTTAAAAATCCCTGCATGTGTTCGCTCTTCATCCACAAAACGAGTCATAGTTGTAAAGGTCACCATAGCTGCTACGGCATAAAGCACTACAGGAAAGATATTACCTACTGCCCGAATACTGGCTGAAGCATTACTGTACATGAGGTAGCCTTGACCGCCAGGCATGGTCTGACGATTATATACTTGATACTTGGGCTCAGCTAAATCATCCAAGACTTGCTGATGTTTTTCTATTTTTTCCTTTTCTTGGGCTAGATTTTGTTCAGCCTGCTTTAGTTTGTCCTCTTCCTTGTTCAATTCCTGCTTGACTTGGGTAAGTTGAGCACTGGCCTGCTCTCTCTGAGCTTGAGGGAGCAAGGCTAGTTGACTTTCTTGAGCCTGTATACGAGCTTGAGCAGCTACTAAACGACGCTTGCCTTCCTGCAGATTAGTCTCAGCCTTGCCAAGGGTCTCTTGACCTTTGTCTAGAGACTCTTGGCCTTCTTTTTTCAAGAGTTGCAGACGTGCCTTGCCATTATCTGATAGAGCTTGTTCAAGGTCTTCCTGATGTTGCTTGGATTTTTCTTCATAAGCTTCTGAAAAAGCATTTAAGTCTGCTAAATCTTGATATTTCAAACGAGCTATATTGTAGACTTTCTGATCAAACTGACTAGATAAAATCACCCCATAGGCTGTCAGAGTCCCACTTCCACTTCCTGCGTAGCCCATATCTCGCTGGGAGAGGATTTCAGCTGAATCCACAAAACCAGTAATGGTATAAGTATGGTCTTTTAAAGAGGAATGACCCTCTTCTTTTTCTTTAAAACTAATCTCCCGTCCCACGCTGTATTGGCCTTGCAAATGAGTGGCCAAAGCGATTTCCTTGTCTGACTGCGGAAGTCGTCCCTCTCTTAGCTGAAAGGTTGAAATTCGCTCTGGTTTGGAGTACAGCCGAATGGCATCCTGCCCATTTTCCATAGTCACATCTGTCAAATAGCCAAACTCAACCTCTGCACCCTGCGTCTGTCCTAGTTCTTCTTGATCTGCTTGATCCAAACCATAGTTAGACATGACTGCCAAATCCAAGGTTTGAGCAGTTGTTAAATAAGCATTAGCTGTCGCCTCCATGTTGGGGCTAGTCACTTTGAGACCTACTAAGGCTAGAGACCCTAACATCATCAAGGTTAAGATGGATAAAAAACGCCCCTTGGAGCCTGTGAAGGACTGAATTAAGTCCTTCCAATAAGTTTTTCGCTTGATCATGCTAGTACTCCAAACTGTCGATATCCTGAGGATGCTGGTTCATCACCACATCCTTGACACTGGCATCGTGCATATGAATCACGCGATCAGCAATGGGCGCCAAAGCTCCATTATGAGTCACAATGATCACTGTCGCTCCCTTTTGACGAGACATGTCTTGGAGGATTTCCAAAACCTGCTTGCCCGTCTGATAATCCAAGGCTCCAGTCGGTTCATCACAAAGGAGAATTTTAGGATTTTTGGCTACTGCGCGTGCAATGGAGACTCGCTGTTGCTCCCCTCCAGAAAGCTGGGCTGGAAAGTTATTGAGACGATGAGCCAGACCTACATCTGTCAAGACCTGTTCAGGATTCAAGGCATCTGTCACGATTTCTGAAGCCAACTCCACATTTTCCTTAGCGGTTAGATTGGAAACTAGATTATAAAACTGAAAAACAAATCCTACATCATTGCGGCGGTAATTGGTACGCTGGTGGGAACTATAGTCTGCAATATTGGCACCATCAATCCAGATTTCCCCTTCATCATTAGTATCCATCCCCCCAAGAAGGTTAAGAACCGTTGACTTGCCTGCACCAGACGCACCTAGAATAATAACCAATTCACCCTTTTCAATCTCAAAATTCACATCGCGATTGGCCACAATCTCCGTGTCCCCAACCTGGTAACGCTTGTAACAGTGTTTCATCTCAATATAAGCCATAAGCCCCACCCTCTCTCAAACAAATTATACTACTCGAAAATCTCTTCAAACCACGTCAGCTTCCATCTGCAACCTCAAAACACTGTTTTGAGCAACCTGCGGCTAGCTTCCTAGTTTGCTCTTTGATTTTCATTGAGTATTACTTCCTACTACCATTATAACGCTTTTTCAACTAGTTGGAAACTGCTTACATTCTCAAATCCTTATTAAAAGGCAGTTTCAAATTACTGCCTTTTATCATCTTCTTAAAAATAAAATTGAACAAGATCACCTTCTGCTGTTGCCACCGAAATACAATCTTTCTCTATGCATTTCACTTTTGCTTTTTCTTGATTCACTTCAATCACACTTTTTTCAATACCTGGATAAGATACTCGCAAATCTCCTCCACTTCTTGATAAAATGGTCATCTGTAAGAGTTTTTTATCCTCCCACCGTATACTAACTTCAAAATGTCCACGTGCCACTAAGCCTGAAACAGAACCCCTTGACCATGCATCAGGTAGGGCAGCTAGGGGCACCAGAGAAGCTGTATGAGACTGGAGCAACATTTCTGCTATGCCACTCGTAGCACCAAAATTACCATCTATCTGAAAAGGAGGATGGCTACACCAAAGATTTGGCAAGGTGGATAACTTTAACTGCTCTGCTAATAATTTATGGGCTCGATTACCATCTCCCAGACGTGCCCAGAGATTGATCTTATTGGCCTTAGACCAGCCTGTGCCGCCATCTCCACGATCATTGAGGCTAGAACGCGCCGCTTCAAGATACTCTTGTCTCTTGTAGCTAAAGAGATTGCCAGGATAGAGTCCCACTAGATGGGAAGCGTGCCGATGCTGGGCCTCCACTTTCTCATTTTGAAAATGCTGCTCTTCCTCCTCATACCACTCCCTGATTCGACCAGATTGAGTGATTTGAAGAGGATTAAGCAGGTCAAACTTCTCCTTGACTTCAGCCAACAAGTCCTCATCCAGCCCCAATTCTTGAGCAGCCTGAATAAAATCATTGAATAATTGCCAAATCAGAGATTGGTCATAGGTATTGCCAATCGAAATCGGACCATGTTCTGGGGAATAAGATGGAGAAGATACCCAACGTTGCGCCTGCTGATCCTCATGTAAAAAATCATTCCAAAAACGAACTGTTTCCCTCAACATGGGATAAATTTTCTTCCTGAGATAGTCTTGATCCCTATAAAATGAATAGGCTTCATAAACCGTTTGCATCGTCCACGCATTGGCAGCTGGTGACCAACCCCAATAGTAATCCCAACCAGGTGCCGTCCAACCAAAGGGAGTCGCTTGAGTATGAACTAACCAACCATTCTCCTCCCCTTCTTGAGAGACGATTCCTGCATACCTTGCAGCCGCTAGACGACCATAGACTCGCAAATCATCGATATAGTTGATGACTGGAAAAGCCGTCTCTAGGAGATTGGTAACATAGGCTGGCCAATAATTCATCTGCAGGTTGATATTCAGGTGATAGTCCGAATTCCAAGGAGGATTATCGACCGCATTCCAGACTCCCTGTAGGTTAGCTGGTAGAGCCTCTGGACAATCTCTGGAAGAACTAATCAATAAATACCGTCCATACTGGAAGAACAATTCCTCCAAAGCCTGCCCTTCTTGTGGCTTATAATTTTTTAACAAATCATCTGTAGTGGATGCGTCAACATCAGCTCCCAAATCCAATTGAACACGCTGGAATAAAGTTTGGTAGTCCTGAATATGCCTTGATTTCAATTGGGTATAGCCCTTTTCTTTAGCTATCTCCACCAAGTCTTTTACCTGTTGCTCTAAATCTAGTTTCTTGCGATAATTGCTAGCAGGATTTTGGGCAAAATCTGTCTTAGCTGCTAAGAAGAGATTGGCATAACTGGCTCCTGATATCTGAACCTTATCTGACCAAACTCTAATATCTCCATCCGTTTGCCAAGCTAGATAACTAGCAAACCGCAGGTCATTATCCTTAACTCGCCCCTTCATCAAGATATAAGAATCAGTAATATCCAGCTGGCACTCCTTGTAATCAGATTTTTCCTGCTCATACTTTCCATCAGAAGCCAAATCACGACTTAGCGACAGTTCTATAGTAAAATCTAGAGTTTCTGCCCCTTCCTTAGTAAAGCGCTGAATCAAGAGATCATCTGGAAAACTCGCAAAAGCTTCACGTTCAAATTTCGTTCCCTTATAGACATAAGAAGTCGTCGCAACTGCCTTACTAATATTCAGCTGTCTCTGATAGTCCGCCACCTGAGACAAAGTCTTGCCTTGATTACTAAACTCAATATGAATATCCCCAAAGGACAGATAGGTCCCATATTGACTCGTTTTTGGCCCGACTAGGTGCTGTTCAGCCAGTTCTTTAGCCCGATTGTAATCTCTCTTTTCCAAAGCCTGCCGAATCTCAGCTAAAAAACCATACTGGTCCTGAAGATTTCCACCCTGATAATCTGAACTATCAGGAAGTGGACCTCCAGACCAGAGACTTTTTTCATTGAATTGAATCCGTTCAGCCCCAATAAGACCAAATACTTTTGCCCCTAAAGAACCATTGCCTATTGGTAAGGCCTCTTCTTCCCAACCCTTATATGTTGTTGACGCTGGTTGCTTGTAGACCAATACATAATCTTGTTTTTTATTCCTTATCATACTACCATACTAACATAAAAAGCCTAGAAATCAATTCTAGACTTACAATTTTTTATTTTCCAAGGTAGTATTCAGAAACTACGTTCAATTTTTCGTCGAATTCGAATACCAATGGTGGGAAGTTAGGGATTTCCACATCCATGATTTCGTCATCTGACAAACCTTTGATGTGTTTTACAAGGGCACGGATTGAGTTACCGTGAGCTCCTACGAATACGTTTTTACCATCTTTAAGAGCTGGAGCGATTTTATCTTCCCAGAATGGAAGGGCACGTTCCAAAGTCACTTTCAAGTTTTCAGCATCTGGAATAACTGAGTCGTCAAGTGAAGCGTAACGACGGTCAGTGTGAGCTGAGTGCTCATCATCACGATCCATGTTTGGAGGCAATACATCGTATGAACGACGCCAGATGTGAACTTGCTCATCACCAAATTGTTCAGCAGCTTCAGCTTTGTTTTTACCAGTCAAACCACCGTAGTGACGTTCGTTCAAGCGCCATGATTTTTCAACTGGAACCCACAATTGGTCAGAAGCTTCAAGAGCCAAGTTAGTTGTTTTGATCGCACGTTTCAATACTGAAGTGTAAGCTTGGTCAAATTCGATACCAGCTTCTTTGATCAATTTACCAGCGTCAATCGCTTGTTGTGTACCTTTTTCAGACAAATCAACATCAGCCCAACCAGTGAAAAGGTTAGCTTTGTTCCATTCAGACTCACCGTGGCGAGCAAAAACCAATTTTACCATTAGATGGATTCTCCTTTAAATTTTCCGAGGTTTCCCCTCGTTTATCTATTCTATTTTACACAATTTTTCACAAAAAAGCTAGTCAAAACCAAAAAGGAAAGGACTGTTTGGCAATCACATTGTTTTTGGTTATTTCTATTCTATCTTCATTATTTAACCTTTAAAAAACACCCCATTTTCTAACATTTGGGGTGTAATTTAACCAATTATTCTCAATTACTACAAAAAAATTTCTATCTTACTGTAGTTGAGATGTCAAAGTTTTCAACTGTTTTTGCAAATTGTCTCTAAAGTCTTTCAATTGTTGAGACAATTTTGATTTATCATCTTCCTTGAGCTCAGTAGACCCTAGCAAATCATATATTTTTTTCTGCGCATCGAATAATTTTTGAGTTGACTCTTTTAGTTTGGTAAACGACTCATTATTTTCCATAGCTGTGCCTTTGAAACTTTCCTCAGCTTTAGTAAAATAATCATCAAAAATCTTTTTATAAAGATCTATATAATCTGCATAAGTACGTATTGATTCAATCGCATCGTCTGTTACAACCGGTGTATCAAGAGTGATTGTTTCTTTTGAGGTATTAGATGTTGCTACTGTCTTCTCATCATTACTTGTTGAAGTAGTCTTTGAATTTTGTACTCCACATGCAACGAGAAGAGAAACAGATAATAGAACTATTCCTAGACCGATAAACTTTTTTGTTCTTTTCATGCCAAAATACCTTTTATTCTTCTGATTTGAATTTCTTCAATGTTGCAAGGAATAGAGATCCTCCAATAATGGCAAGAATCCCCCCAACCCATCCTAAGAATGGAATGAGACTAACTCCACCAGAAACAATCATTAATACAGACGGAGCTGCACCTACACGATTATCTCCTTTATAGTAAACAATAGCAATGATACCAAGAACAAGATTTGCAATCTTCAAGGCATTCAAGAGTAAGGCAACACCTGAAACAGCCCCTGCAGTAGCTCCTCCATTAAGAGTTGTAGCAGCTGTATTTACCGCTGTTCCCAACAAGACAAAAGGACCAATAAGAAGTAAAATTCCTCCCACAAGACCGACGATACCACTAATTAAAGCAAGTGTTTTTGATTTCATAATAAAATCTCCTTTTTATTTTTTTCAAATAAAATTGTATCATATTTGCTAAAAAAAAAAAGTATTTTCTGATATTATAAAATAAAAATTTGTATAATATGAAATAAAATATAATACTTTTTAGAAATCAAAAGCAATTACACAAATTTATTATTGTAAAAATGTGACACAATTTTCCAATCTTATCCGCAATATCAAATTCGTATTTTATCTTACTGCTGTTAGCTTGCTAAGTTTCTCTTTGATTCTTGTTGAGTATAAAAAGTCACACCTCGCAAATTTTCAAAATAAATAAAAACGCATCGTATCAGGTGTTCACAAGCTTGATACAATGCGTTTAATAGACTATAAAATTAGTTGTCTTTTCTTCTCAAATTGAGTTTTGCCTAGACTTTTCAACCTTATTTCTCTTCAAATCCTTCTGCTACTGCTTCCGCAAAGTTTTCTTCTACGATGCTTGCACAGTGGTCACAGATAACTGCGTGGTAGCTGCGTTCTGCTGTTGTTGGGTCGATACGACGGCAACGGTCACATACTTCACCTGCAGCGCGTTCTACTGTGAAGGCTACATCTTCGAAGCTAACAGCAGTTTCTGGAGCTGGTCCCTCTGCGATAGTCAATTCAGACACGATCAAAAGTTGTGCTACATTGCTGTTTACTGCTTCGAGTAGAGTTTGCACCACTTCATTTGGGTAAACTGTCAAGTGTGCTTCAAGCGATTTCCCGATAACTTTGGCATTACGAGCTTCTTCCAAGGCTTTTTGAGCTTGTCCACGGAAGTCCATGAAGGCTGCCCATGTATCCAAGATTTCTTCTTGGTTAGCAAAAATTTCTGCTTCTGGTAATTCTGATAATTGAACGAAGTCTTCTGCTTCAAACTCAAGATATGACCAGATTTCTTCCGCAGTGTGAGGAAGGATTGGAGTCAAGAGTTTCGTGATTTTCACAAGAATGTCATAGAAAACAGTCTGCATTTGACGGCGTTCCAATGATTTGGCACCTTCGATGTAAACAACATCTTTAGCAAAATCAAGGTAGAAGGCTGACAAGTCAACGTTGATAAAGTTCACCAAGGCCTTGTAGATTGTCAAGAATTCAAAGTTTGCGTAAGCATCACGAATGGTCTTGACAAGCTGGTTAAAGCGAATAGTCATGTACTTATCAACTGAGCGAAGCTCATCGTAAGCTACTGAATCTTGAGTTGGGTTAAAGTCAGATGTATTGGCAATCAAGAAACGAAGGGTGTTACGAATCTTACGGTAAGTTTCAGAGACTTGGCTCAAGATATCCATAGAGATACGCACGTCGTTGCTTGAGTCAACACTTGTTACCCAAAGACGCAAGATTTCAGCACCAAATTGTTTTTCAACATCGCTTGGAGCAATGGTATTTCCAAGAGATTTAGACATCTTCTCACCTTTACCGTCAAGGGCAAAACCTTGTGACAAGATTTGTTTGTAAGGTGCTACGCCATGGTTGGCAACAGATGTGATGAGTGATGAGTTGAACCAACCACGGTATTGGTCAGAACCTTCTAGGTAAAGGTCTGCTGGGTAAGTTAACTCAGGACGGTTTACCACAACTCCATTCCATGATGAACCTGAGTCAAACCAAACGTCCATGATATCAGTTTCTTTTTTGAACTCGCCATTTGGTGAACCTGGATGAGTAAATCCTTCTGGCAAGAGGTCCTTAGCATCACGTTCCCACCAAATGCTTGAACCATGTTCCTCAAAGAGTTGAGCCACGTGTTCAATAGTTTCAGCAGTCATGATCGCTGTACCGTCTTCAGCGTAGAAGATAGGAAGTGGAACACCCCAAGCACGTTGACGAGAGATAACCCAGTCGCCACGGTCACGAATCATATTGTAAAGACGAACTTTACCCCATTCTGAGTGGAATTTCACTTTTTCAATTTCATCCAAAATTTCTTGGCGGAATTTAGAAACTGAAGCAAACCATTGTGGTACTGCACGCCAGATGATTGGTTTCTTAGTACGCCAGTCAAATGGGTATGAGTGAGAGATTTCTTCTTGGGCAAGAAGGAGGTTACCAAGTTTCTCGATAACAGTTGGAACTACCTTTTCATAGAATTGACCTTCAAACTCAGGACCAGCATTCTTCATCATGATACCACGTTCGTCAACAGTCACTGCGACTTCAAGACCATTAGCAATACCAACATTGTAGTCGTCCTCACCAAAACCAGGGGCGGTATGGACAATACCTGTACCAGAATCTGTTGTAACGTGGTCACCAAGGATAACCAATTCATCTACAGCTGTATCCCATGGGTGTTCTGTTACGATATGATTCAATTCTTGACCACGGTAAGTTGCCAAAACTTGAACATCAGCCCAGCCAAATTTCTCAGACAAGCTAGTCAATAATTCTGCAGCAACCACAAACTTACGAGTTTCACCAGCAGGTTGAACCAAAACGTAATCAATATCTGCACCAACAGTCAAACCACGAGAAGCTGTGATGGTAAATGGAGTTGTTGTCCAGACTACGATATAAGTATCTGTATCTAGAACACCTTTACCATTTTTTACCTTGTTGGCATAGTAAAGGGAAGTTGAAACCAAATCATGGTATTCAATCTCCGCTTCAGCAAGAGCCGACTCAGATGACCAAGACCAGTAAACTGGTTTAGCACCACGGTAGATGTAACCTTTATTAGCCATCTCACCAAATACACGGATTTGGGCTGCTTCATAGTCAGGAGTCAAAGTCACATATGGATTTTCCCAGTCACCAGAAACACCCAAACGTTTGAAGTCTTCGCGTTGTTTATCTACTTGAGAAAGAGCGTATTCACGGCAAAGTTTCAAGTACTCAACCAAGTCCATTTCTTTGCGTTTGATACCTTGTTTTGCCAAAACTTGCTCGATTGGCAGACCATGTGTATCCCAACCTGGAATATAAGGAGCATAAAATCCTGACATAGACTTAGAACGAACAATGATATCTTTTGAAATCTTGTTCATAGCGTGTCCAACGTGAATATTTCCGTTCGCGTATGGAGGACCATCATGCAAGGTGAAATGAGGTTTTCCTTGGTTCAATTCTTGACGACGTTGGTAAAGTTTTGCATCTTCCCATTCCTTTTGCCAAACTGGCTCTTTGGTAGGAAGGCCTGCACGCATTGGGAAAGCTGTTTTCCCAAGGTTAAGGGTATCTTTGAGTTTCATGGTATCTCCTTTATAAATAATAACAAATTAAAAACCACGACTGCCAAAAAGGACGAAAATCGTGGTACCACCTTTATTCGGAAAAAGATTTAGTCTTTCTCCCTCTTATCCCGTAACGTGGGGAACGTCAAATCTTACTTCATTCAGACTTGAGTTTTTGAGAGGATAATCTTATCGTTAGGGAATGCAGGACTCACACCATCTCCTGCTCGCTGGAAATATAAGGATAAGATATTGTTCTCAGATTATTTCTTATAAAATTGTAACAGATTCTTGCGGTGCCGCAAAACCTGGTTCTGAGCTTACAGCTTCAGTAGCTGGTGTTGGTCCTGAATAATGGCTTGGAGCTACTTCTGGCTCTTCATACATTGGACCAACTGGATGAGCTGGACTTTCTTCAACAACCGGAGCTGGTGAAACCACTTGTTCCTGCTCAGCTCTTGCTTCGGCTTCTGCAAGTTCCTTATTAGCCGCTTCGATACGCGCTTGCAACTCAGCCATTTCCTCGGGAGAAAACTGGCGAGTAATATCAATTGGTTCTTCCTCTGGATGTTGTTGTAAGACAGAGTCACCTAAGACTTCGCTGACCACTTCTTTGAAGGCCTCATCACTTGTCTGAAGATAAGTCGCTGTTGGGCGAAGAATATCTTCCCAATCTGAAGATTCAACAATTGCTAACTGGCTCTCAATTGTAGATTTAAGACGTTGGTGGAAGACACGACTCTTGTTTTTCAATTCTTCTGTTTCAACAGCAACCTTCTTAGCATTGTCAGTTGCTTGACGAAGAATTTCATTTGCCTTGTACTTAGCTTCTTCCAACAAACGTTGGGCATCTTGCTCTGCTTGTTGGATAATATTGTTTGAACGTTCCGTTGCAGCTTGTTTTACTCGCTCTGCTGTATCTTGTGCAATCAATACAGATTGACTCAATGAATCTTTCATCTCATCAAAGTAAGACAAACGCTCTTCCAAACTCTTAATATGTAAATCCTTATCATGATTAGAGCGAACCAAATCTTCATAATCACGGACTACAATATCTAAAAACTCATCTACTTCTTCTTGATCAAACCCTCTGAAGCGTGTGCTAAAAGTTTTATCTTTGATTTCTAACGATGTAATTGGCATATTTTTCCTCACTTACTTAATAACAATTGGACCGATAATTTCCTTTTATCTTTTTTTGTTTGCCCATTATCTCTAACGAGTTTCAATCGACCAAATTTCCTTACACTAATCAGATCACCAACTTGAACTGCATAATCTGATTTTTCAACTAAATGGTAATTCACTTGGACTGCCTGTTTTTCAATTAACTGACTTGCCTGATTTCTAGACAGCTTGAAGACACCTGCTAGAAAAACATCTAATCTAGAACTAGCAATACAAATATCTAATTCTTGATAATCTTCTACTGTAGTAATTTTCTCAGTAAAATCCCGTTCTTCTAGACGAACCGGTAAACGAGCAATTTTCGTAATGCCGTCTTGAAAAAGGAGCATAAACTGTCGATTAATGATAATCTGTGCTCTCTCTTCGTTGACTAAGATATCACCAAATAGCTTCCTATCGATTCCTAGCTGATTTAAAACAGTTCCTAATATTTTCGCATGTGTTAGGCGTTCAAACTTATTAGGATAGACAATTTCTTGCAAGGAAAGTTCAAAATCAGAGAATCCCGGCTCAAAATAATCAGGATACAGGAGTACCCGTACATATTCAGTTTCAAGAAACTGCCGACTGCTCATATAGGAGATGCCGTTGGTCGATGCTAGAACCTTTAAAATCTTTTCTTGGTGGGGATTTACAAAAGGTGATAAAAAAGGAGAATAAGAATCTTCTACCTTTTTTATCCATTCTACTCCCTTATCAATAAAAGACGAATCATTCTTAGAAAAGTGTTGATAAATCATCTTGTTCATAGAAAGATCACTAAAAATCGAATCAACTGTTCCCCTAGGAAGTGAACTAGTAATACCGCAATCCAGACAGACAAGTCAAGACCTGCAATCTGGAGGGGCAAACGTTGCAAGGGAGCTACTATCGGTTTCACTAAACTAATAATCAAGCGTCCAAGACGTGATTCATAAGCATTGGGAAACCAAGACATCAGAGCAAACACGATTAAAATCAGTGAATAGATATCCACTGCATTTTGAACAAAACGAATGAGAAAGATCATTATCTCACTCTCGTACGTTTCATATCAAAGCCAAATTCACCATTTTGTGATTCATCTGGGATTTTAATATCTTCAATATTAACGACAACATCAACTGGTGTCAGCAGGTACATAGTAGATGCTACCTTTTTCATGTTACCAGCTAAAACGTGGCGTGCCCCGTCCAGATAATCCAAACAACGACGTGCTTGAACTTCTGTCATATATTGGAAATCAATCAAAATACTTTCATTACCAGCTAATAAATCAACAATATCTGTGGCATCTTCGTATTTACGTGGATAACGAACATCAATTGTCACCTTATCAGTAGAACGTTGACTTTGCATAGCCAACTCTTGTTGACGGGCATGAAGACGAGTGATGTTTTTATCTTTAGATAGCGTGCTACCAGCTTGTTGAGGCAACTCTTGAACAGAAGGGACTGGAGTCACAATTGGCTCTTCAGCTTTAGGCTGATAAGTAGTACCAACATCTTCTCCATCTTCTGTAAAATAATCTATAAATTTATCAAATCTATCTTTTAAAGACATATTTCTTTCCTATTTAAAAAATGCTGTACCAATTCTGACAAATGTTGAGCCAAATTCAATCGCTTCCTTGTAGTCACGACTCATACCCATACTCAAGTCCGTCATTGGCATATTGGGAATTTGTTTTTCTCTAATTTCTAGTTGCAAATCCTGCGTAGCTTTAAAAATTTCTTTCAACTCATCACTACTAGCTTCAAAAGGAGCCATGGTCATCAAGCCGACATATTCAATTTTATCTAAGGTGGCCAATTCTGGCAAGAGCTCTAATAGTTCTTCCCTTGAAAAACCATGTTTGCTCTCTTCCCTTGAGATATTTACTTGTAAGAAACACTTAACAACTCTGTCACTTCTTTTTTGAATTTCTTCTGCTAGCTTTAATGAATCCAAAGCGTGGAAATAATCAACATACTGAATGACATCTTTGACCTTGCGTCTTTGCAAGGTTCCAATCAAATGCCAGGTAATATTTCTATCTTTTAAAGCTTCATATTTCTCAAGAAATTTATCCACACGATTTTCACCAATATGATGCACACCTAGCGGAAGCAAGGCCTCCGCTGTCGGTATGTCTACATATTTTGTAACAGCAACAACCGAAACAGAATTGGCTTCTCTTCCTGACTGCTGACTTGCATCTTTTATTTGTTGAAAAACACGTTCTGTATTTTCTTTCAAATTCATTTACTTAACGATTTTTGAAAAATGGAGGAGTGTCTAATTCATCCTCATCGTGTAAAGATGGCGCTTCGAAACGTTCAACTGGTGATACCACTGAATCAGTTGGTCGAACAATTGTCTCACGACGCAAGTCCCAATCACCAAATGCTGAAGTTTGAGAAGTTTCTGTGCGACGAGGTGCTGGACTTGGAATTTCTGCAGTTTCAGCCATATCAAACTGACGATTATGATTGTGTGCATGACTAGGACTTACTTGTTCATGACGAACAGCTTGTCTTGGTGCATGGCCCACAACTTTTTCCACACGATCTTGACGAACACCAGTTGCAACGACTGTAACACGGATTTCATCTTTCATGTTTTCATCGATTGATGTTCCAAGCCAGATGTTCACTCCTTGGCCAGCTGCTTGGTTGACGATCTCTGAAGCTTCTTCTGCCTCAATCAAAGTCAAGTCGAGACCACCAGTAACGTTGACGATGACATCCTCAGCACCGTCAATAGTTGTTTCAAGAAGTGGTGAGTAGATTGCCTTACGAGCTGCTTCTACCACACGTTCTTCACCACTACCGATACCGATACCCATTAGGGCGTTTCCTTTATTTGCCATAACTGTTTTCACATCGGCAAAGTCAAGGTTAATCAAACCAGGATTTGTAATCAAATCAGTAATCCCTTGAACACCTTGGCGAAGTACGTTATCTGCTTCGCTAAGAGCTTCAAGAAGTGGAGTTTTCTTATCAACAATTTCAAGCAAGTTGTTGTTTGAAATAATCAATAGAGTATCTACATGTTCGCGAAGCTGATTGATTCCTTCTACAGCGTACTGACCACGTTTGCTTCCTTCGAAACCGAAAGGACGTGTCACAACACCAACTGTAAGAGCACCTAAATCTTTAGCAATGCGGGCAATAACAGGAGCAGCACCAGTACCTGAGCCACCTCCCATACCTGCAGTAATGAAGACCATGTCTGCTCCAGTAATAGCTTGAGTTAAGGCTTCTTCGCTTTCTTCGGCTGCCTTTTGACCGATTTCAGGTCGACCTCCAGCACCCAAACCACGAGTCAATTTAGGACCTAACTGAATTACAGTCTCAGCTTTTGTACTACTTAAAGCTTGTACATCTGTGTTTGCTGCGATAAATTCTACGCCTGCAACACCTTCGTCAACCATGCGGTTAATGGCGTTTCCGCCACCTCCACCAACACCGATTACTTTAATCACTGCACCTTGAGCAGCCGCTGTATCAAATGAAAATGTCATAGTTTATTTTTCCTCTTTTATTCATCAAACATACTTCCAATTAAACCACGGAAGCGATCTGCGATTTTTGGTTTATTTTGAGAAGATACTTTATCTTCTTTCGGAGCAACTACGTTTGTAGAAGCTGATTGCTCTACCTCAGTATTTTGAACTGGTTGAATAGGGGTCGGTTGTGCTACTTGCGTAACGCGTTGAATCATCCCACCAAAATTAATTGGTTGGTGACGCAAAGTATCCTCACCCTTGACTGCTCTTTGTGCTAATAAATGCACCTCAGTCAATTGACCAGCAAATTCAGACAAGCTAATCACATGAGCGAAGGCAGGATTACGGATTCCAACTTGATTTGGAACGTAAAGTTTGACACCAACGCCAAAGACTTCCTGTGCAAGTTCTACAACACCTGGTAAAATAGCATTTCCACCAATCAGAACAATCCCACCTGGAAGATCCAACAAATGTCTTCTTTCCAACTCTTGTTTGATTTGTTCAAAAATGTGCTTAATGCGGGCTGAAATAATCTCTGCTAGGTAGCTTTCTGTAACTTCTACAGGCTCTACTTCACCAATTACTTCAACTTGGAAGGTTTCATTGCTTGCAAGTGAAGGGTAGGCTTCACCATAGTTTAATTTCAATCCTTCAGCTAATTTCTGTGAAGTCTTCAAGACTTTAGAGATATCTTTTGTGACATAATCTCCACCTTCTTGAAGAATATTTGTAAACTGGAGTTCTTGGTTACGGATTGTAGCAACAGTTGTTTGACCTGCTCCCATATCAATCACAGTAGCTCCAAATTCACGTTCTCCTTCGTTCAAGACTGAACGAACCAAAGCCAATGGTGAAATAATAATATTTTCAACTTGAACACCTGAGCGCTCAACTGTCTTGCGTAAATTGTGAAGAATAGTACGTGGACCTGTGTAAAGCAAACCACGCATTTCAAGACGAACCCCCATCATACCACGTGGGTCACGAATACCTTGGAAACCATCTACGATAAATTCTTCTGGAATAAAAGTAATGACTTCACGATCTGGTGTCATACTCTTTGTCAAGGCTGATTTAACAACATTTTCAACATCTTGATCTGTAATTTCTTTTGTATCAGATGTAACTGGAATCATACCTTGAGTTGGTTCTACCTGCAAAAGATTTCCAGGCAAACCAACATTCACTGATTTGATTGAAATGCCAGCTTTCTCTTCTGCTTGGGAAATAGCTGACTTGATAGCAGTTGCTGCTGCTTCAATGTCAACGATAATCCCATCCTTTACACCTTTACTCTTGGCATTACTTACACCAATTACGTTTAGTTCACCATTTCTATGCTCGGCAACCAATACTTTAATCGAATTAGTTCCGATATCTAAGCCTGTAAAAAAACCATCTCTAGCCATTACATCGCATCCTCTCTCTTCCAAGTTTCAAACTTCTATTCAATATAGCTAAAATAGGGCATAGCTATTCACAGAATATTATAACACAAAAAATCCAATCGTGCTTAGTTTTTCCTAAATTTACTTACCATTTTTTCACATTCGCTCATCAAATTTTTTTATTTTCCAAACAAGTTATAAAAAATCAGATTTATGAAAAAAAGAAAGCTCATTTCTAAGCTTTCTTTGCAATCATTTTTTCTGCTTCTTGTTCTAAAAATAGTTCCAAGATTTTCTTTGTTAACGTAATCGCTGCTGATAAGGCCAGGGAAACGATTAAATAATTAGCTACTAAGCCATGGTCTCCAACCAATGGTGGTTTTGTCAAGAATCCGTAATCTCCACCTGTTACTAAATTGACCACAAAAATCAAGGCATTTAGTGCAAAGGTCATGAGAAAAATTCCCTTCACATCCAGCAATCGCGCGTTATACTGTCTCAATAGATAAACTAAAGAGTTCCCCAAGAGAGCTAAGTGGCCAAAGATAAAGGATAAAATCGTAATATGTGGGAAAGGATAGGCATCTGACACTGGATAAACAAAGGCTGCTAATGTCCCAAATGTTCCTAGTAATGCAAAATACTGCCTATATTTGGACTGACCAGGTAGCAAGAGCACCACAAACATAGCCATACGACAATGGTAAAAGGGTAAACTTTCTGACAGAGGCATATGATTGACCCCATACCAACCATAAATCAGGATCAACTGAACCGCCTGCAAGATTTGGAAAAATCGTTGGTAAGCCTTCTTTTCACGATAACGATAGGCTGTATAAAAGGTCAAAGCTAAAAGCGTAAATAGGCTAACATACCAAAAAAGGTCAAATTTAGGTGGTTCTGTTGCTTGGGTCGTAAAGAAAATATCCCATAAATTCATCTAGTCTTCCTCATGATTCAAAATTTTCCTGCATTTTATTATACCATGCTATTTGTCAAAAATGGATTTAAAAATACATAAATGTTTGACAAAATCACTTTGCTTAATTTTCTAAACTTTCTACCAACTTGGCTAGATTCATAGAGTTAGAGCCTTTGAGCAGGATTTGGTCATTGACTCCAAGGCTTTCTTTGACCTGCTTGACTAGGTCTTCAAATTGGTCTTGGTCTTCTGTTTTCTTGAAGTAGTAAACGTGGCCAATTGGGAACATTTGACTGGCCAATTGGGCTAATTCAGCAATGTCTTCTCCATAGAAAATAACGGTATTCAGCACATCAGGCGAGAGGCTCAAAATCATCTGATTATGAAGCTGAATAGACTGGTCACCAAGCTCCTTCATATCCGCCAACACTGCAATTTTCTTGCCACCTTCATTGGCTGGAATGGCAGAGAATGTCTCCAAAATCAGCTTCATAGCAGTTGGATTGGCATTATATACGTCTGACAGGATATCTGCTCCATTGGCTGCTTTCTTCCACTCAGTACGATTACGCGTCAATTCAAGACCTTGGAAAGACTGACGAATTTGCTCCTCTGAAACTCCTTCTTGTAGGGCAACATAGGATGCAATCATAGCATTGGTGGCATTGTACTTGCCAGTTACTGGCAAATCAAGGTCTTGCTCCAAGAAATTGGCCTTAAAGGTCAAGCTATCCTTACGCTCAACCAAGTCGGTAATTTCCAACTCTGCCCCTTGCCCAAAACGAACTACCTTTTTGTCAGTTGGCAAGTAGTCCTCTACAATCGGATCTGCTGGTGCCAAGAGCAAGGAATTCGAAGACATCCCGTCTGCAATTTGCATTTTTCCTTTAGCAATTTCAGAACGATCTTTGAAAAAGGCCAAATGGGCTTCTCCAACCAAGGTCACGATGGCTGTTTTTGGATGAGCCAATTCTGACAAGAGATGAATATCTCCCAAGTGATCCTGCCCCATCTCCAAGACCAACTTTTCTGTTCCTTCAGGCATATGGAGAACTGTGTAGGGAAGACCAATCTCATTATTGTAGTTGCCTTGTGTCTTATAGGTTTTGTAGGTTGTTGATAGCAAGTGCGCTAACATATCCTTAGTCGTTGTCTTGCCATTTGAACCTGTGACAGCAAAGACATCAACATCCATTTTCTCAAGATAGTAGGATGCTAGGGATTGAAAGGCAGCCAAAACGTCATCTACTAGAATGTAGGGATGATTTGCGACCTTTTTCTCAGACAGGGTTACAGCAGCACCTTTTTCAAAGGCTGTTTCGATAAAGTCATGACCGTCACGCGCACCTTTGAGGGGGACAAATAAATCTCCTGCCGCAATCAAACGACTATCAAACTCAGCATTTTCCAACCGAGCATCCTCAAAGATGCTGACATCATTTTTAGCTCCGACAACTTGGGCCACTTCATGGATTGTTAATTTCATTTCTACTCCTTTAAAAAGGGTCGAAGCACGAGAACTCTAGTCACCTTGCAGTGATGGTTCTGGCTTCTACCCTCTCTTTCATTTTATAGCAAATGCGCTTCGCGCTTGTCAAAACTTTCCTTGGCAAGATCAACCAATCGCTCGATTAGTTCTGGGTAGCCGATTCCCATATTGTCCCAAAGTAATGGATACATAGACCACTGGGTGAAACCTGGCATGGTATTAAGCTCGTTGAGGAAAACCTCTCCCTTATCTGTATAGAAGAAATCGCAACGAGATAGACCGAGCCCACCAATGGCACGGAAGGCAGTTTCTGCATTTTGACGCATGACAGCTACCACATCATCACTAATTTTGGCTGGGATATCCATAGTAATCTTGTTATCAATATACTTGGCATCGTAGTCGTAGAAGGCAACATCCTTAACAACTTCTCCTGGAAGCGTGCTTTTGACATTGTAGTTACCCAGTAGACCAACCTCGATTTCACGGGCATTTACCCCTTGTTCAACCAAGATACGACTGTCATATTGGAAGGCAAGTTTCAAGGCTTGACGAAGTTCCTCTTGATTTTCAGACTTAGAAATACCGACACTAGAACCCATGTTGGATGGTTTTGTGAAAACTGGATAAGTCAATTTTTCTTCAACTTCAGCAATTTTAGCAGTCATATCATCGCCTTCAACGATAGCCACATAAGGAACTTGGGCAATCCCGACAGATTCTAAGACACGCTTAGTGGTGATTTTATCCATGGCAAGGCTTGATGACAAGATATTACAGCCGACATAAGGCATTTTCAAAACTTCGAGGAAGCCTTGAACAGAACCATCTTCTCCCATCGGACCATGAAGGACTGGGAAGACCACTGCACCATCTTCGTAGATGGCACTTGGTGCAACTTGCTTATCCCAATCAATGGTTTCATTAGTCATAAGACGATCCTCTTGACCTGGAGTCTGGTTAAATTCTTGCGTTTTAATAAAGTCACCTGACTGGCTGATGAAGAAAGTCTTGACTGTGAAACGGTCGTAGTTGACCGCACGCATGACACTTTCAGCTGAAAGAACAGAGACTTCACGCTCTGCACTACGTCCACCGTATAAAAGAATAATCGTTTGTTTCATATTATTTGTTCCAATTCTAATAGAATACTCGTTCTTTAGTATATCATATTTGCTTCTTTTTTGAAACTTGAACCTGATACTGGTCTTCAATAAATCTAAAAAGAGACCGATAAAACAACTGTCGGTCTCCGTGATTTTTGTATAAATGAATTGAGTGTGTTAATTTGTCTACACTTACAACTCTGTTCGATTTTCAATGGCTCGTAAGAGTGTAACTTCATCCGCATACTCAATATCCGCTCCGACAGCGAGACCTCGTGCTAGACGCGTAACCTTGATACCAGCTGGCTTGAGCAAACGTGAAAGATACATGGATGTCGCTTCCCCATCTGCTGTAGCATTTGTTGCTACGATTACTTCTGAAACTTCACTATCCATAAGACGAGTCATAAGGCTCTTGAGATTGATATCATCTGGACTGACGCCATTCATGGGAGAAATGAGTCCATGCAAGACATGATAAAGTCCATGGTATTCTTGAATATTCTCCATAGTCGCCACATCGCGACTATCTTCGAGAACTAAAATCGTTGTCTGGTCACGAGTCGGATCGGTACAGATAGAGCAAGGATCGTCATCAGTCAGGCGACCGCAGATGGAACAGTAGGTCAGCTCTCTCTTAGCAGAAAGGAGATTTTTAGCAAATTCATTGACATCGTCATCAGACATTCCAATAGTATAGAAGGCCAGACGGGTAGCCGTCTTAATCCCGATACCCGGTAACTTCGAATAACTGTCAATTAGCTTAGCAATAGGTGTTGGATAAAGCATATGTTCCTTTCTAATTCATTGGATGATGTTGGTTATAGAGGTTGATAATATCGCGCGCAATGGAAGGTCCGACACCATTTGTAAGGTTGGTGTTATGAGGGAAGACAACAGCTACAGCGATTTGAGGATTATCTGATGGTGCATAGGCCACAGCATTGGTATTGTTAGCTTCTTGACCTCCCGCAACATAACTTTCGGCAGTACCTGTTTTTCCACTAATGGATACCGCTGCGCCATTTGAAAAGGCACGACCGGTTGTCAAAGCACTACCACCATGTGACACTTGATAAAAGCCTTGTTGGAGGATGGAAACATCAGACTCAGAAATATTAATTTTATTCATTTCCTTGGTTTCAACAGATTGGATTAAGTTCCCTAAGCCACCTTGTTCGTTGTTTCCATAAATCCCCTCGACAATGTGAGGTGCAATCCGAACACCGTTGTTGGCAATGGTTCCAACGTACTGGGCCAATTGCATAGGGGTGTAGTTATCAAACTGACCAAATGCATTGGTAATGTAATTAGCAAAATTATACTCTTTTGGTATAAAACCAGTTGACTCATCTGGAAGGTCAATGCCTGTTGAGGCTCCGAGACCATATTCCGCAAATGTCGAGCGAAGTTTCCCCATGGCGGAGTCTAAATTGTTAGTTAACACAAACATATTGGGTTGATAGGTCTGACCCATAATGCCCAAAGCCGTTTGGACCATGTAGGTATTAGAAGAATACTCCAAGGCTTCCACAGCTGTAATCGGAAATGAACCGTAAGCCTGAGTGTACCAAGAATTAATTGGAGCTGAACCTTGGAAAACAATCGGTTGGTCTGTCAAGGTCTGATTCCCTGATAAGACTCCATTCTCCCAACCAGAGCTGATGGTCGCCGCCTTGACAACAGAACCCGGGACAAAGACATTGGTTACTGTTCCCAAGGAATCAGGTGTTAAATCTCCCGTTTTCAAGTCATGTTTTAGCCCTGACATAGACAAAACCGCACCTGTTTTTGGGTTGAGGGCGACTGCATACACACCTTCTGAATACTTGGCTCCTCCATTTCCCAGTTCGGAATTGAAATAACTCTTAAGCAGATTGTCCACGCTATCTTGGAAGGCCAAATCAATAGTCAGTTTAATATTATTCCCTTTGGTACCATCTTCGATATTTTCGACACTTTCCATGTTACCGTACTTATCTAGATGGATCTCCTTAACTGAGCGTTTTCCTTGCAAGGTTTCTTCATATTGTTTTTCTAGATAAGAAGTCCCAACACGATCATTTAAAGAATAACCCTTTTTGATATAAGCATCTGCTTCTTCAGCTGGTAGACCAGCTTTTTCACTGGATACACTTCCTACTATAGACGAAAGAGAAGTCTCTAGAACCTTTCGATCCCACGAAGTTGAAATACTGATACCAGGTAAATTCTTAGAGGCCGAAGCAATCAAGGCAATCTGTGTATCTGACAAAGAATCTGTCGCAATGGTTCCTGTCGCAAAATTTCCAACTGCATTGAGTTGGCTAAAGAGGTAAATTTCTTTCTTTTCGTCATCCGAGTAGGCCAATTGGCTTGGATCGATACTTTCAACAGTATTATTGTAAAGCTCGGATTCAGATAATTGATTGCCATCAGAATCAAATCGCTTCTCACGTGGTAAACTTTCCACTGCTTTCTTATAGACATCTTGATCTGCTAGGTAATAGTCCGCCAACTGTCGGTCAGTCAATGTTGGAGAAGAAACTCCCACATAAGCCAGCAACTTCTTGGCTGTTTCTTTTAAATCTGCAGCCGTCATTTTGTTGTTTCGAGTAAAGGAAACAACTTGTTTCACAGTATTTTCAACTAAGGGCTTGCCGCTGGCATCATAAATTTCGCCCCGAGCCGAACTAGTGGTCACCTTTGTTTTACTAGCAGATGCTAATTTTGTCTCATAAAAATCCTTGTTCAAAACCTGCATATAAAGCAGGCGACCTATAATGGCCATAAAGAGCAAAATGACAATCGAAAACAATAAATTAAGCCGAATCGGAATCGAATGGCTGTCAAATTTTCTCATACAAATCAGTCTCATTTCTATTTTAAGTCTTACTCTTAATTGTACCATAATTTGAGAAGAAAATTATGGAAAAGAAGTGAGCTTTTTTAATTTAGTTTCTGATGGTTTTTTTATTTAAACATAACTATTTTATATGATATAATATTTACAAAAGCTACAAAAAATAATTATCGATTAATAGCTAGACTCAAATAAAGGAGTATCATGAACCCGCAAGATATCGCAAGCATTATTGATCTTCATTTTGAAGAGTTAACAGATCTAGAGCAAGAAATCGCTCGCTATTTTTTACAATCTGAAACCATTGCAGATGATTTATCTTCTCAGCAGGTCACTCAAAAATTACATATCTCTCAAGCCGCTCTGACCCGCTTTGCTAAAAAGTGTGGTTTTACAGGTTATCGAGAATTTATTTTCCAATACCAACACCAAGCAGATAATCAAGCTAGCCAACATCCCGACCACAGCCCCCTGACAAAACGAGTTCTTAGAAGCTACAGTAATATGCGAGAACAAACACAGGACTTGATTGACGAAAAACAACTAGAACGAATCGCCCAGTTAATCGAAGGTGCTGATCGTGTCTACTTCTTCGGAACTGGCAGTTCTGGCCTCGTCGCTCGTGAAATGAAATTACGCTTTATGCGTCTGGGGGTGGTATGCGAGGCTTTAACCGATCAAGACGGCTTTGCTTGGACAACCAGTATTATGGATGAAAATTGTCTCGTACTCGGTTTCTCACTTTCTGGCACAACACCTTCTATTTTAGATAGTCTATTAGACGCTAAGGAGATGGGGGCAAAGACTGTACTCTTTACAAGTGTTCCCAATAAAGATAGTCAGACCTATACAGAAAACGTTCTTGTTGCTAGCCACAGTCAGCCTTCCTACATTCAACGTATATCCGCTCAACTTCCTATGCTCTTCTTTATCGATTTGATTTATGCCTATTTTTTGGAAATCAATCGTGAAAGCAAGGAGAAAATCTTTAATAGCTATTGGGAAAATAAAAAACTCAATGGCTATCGTAGACAAAAACGCGTCAGAAAATCCTAGTTTGGCTCAGCCAAACTAGGATTGTTTTGTTTTAAAGTGATAATAAGCTCCCAACATACCTGCTGTATTTTGGTGATGGGCAAATTCTAATCGTGTTTTTTCAGCTAGGCTTGGCACCAAGGCATCTTTCAAGGCTGTGCGAATCTTGGGTTTGAGGATAGCCTCTTGTCCCATGATACCGCCACCGAGAATAACCACTTCTGGATTAGCAACGTAGCAAATATTTGCCAAACCTTTCCCTAGGTAATCTACCATCCGGTCAATACCAGCCATGCAGATTTTGTTTCCTTCAGTGGCTTCCTTAAAGATACGTCGGCCATTCCACTGGTCAACTGGATCTCCATGACCTGCTGCTACATACTCTACCAAGGCTGTCGTAGAAGCCAAGTCTTGGAAATCTCCATCCTGCATATGCATATAACCGACTTCGCAGGCTGAATTGCTAAAACCATGGAAGACTTTCCCATCCATAATCAAGCAGCCACCGATACCGGTTCCAATGGTCAAGCAAAGTGTCACACTCGCTCCCTTGCCTGAACCAGATACCGCTTCAGCAAGACCTGCACAGTTGACATCATTTTCAATCTCACAAGGAATATTAAAGCTAGTCTCGATTTCCTTCTTGAACTGAGTACCTGCGTAGTTGGGAATCTGAGGCCCAGCATAGAAAATCTCACCCTTGTCTGGATCCACCATTCCTGCAGAAGAAATGGCAACACCTGCTATTGGGCCTTTTTCTAAATAGCTAGCTACAGTATCTTTGGTCTTTTGTAAGATATGAGGTCCACCTTTATGCGCCTCTGTTGGCATTTCATGCGATTCAACAAGTTGGCCTTCTTGGTCGATCAAACCATATTTGATGTTGGTTCCACCGATATCAATTGCAACGTAGTGTGTCATAAATACCTCCTTATGGATTAGAGGAAGCGCTCCTTGGTTTCACGAATCAAGGCTGCAGCTGCTTCTACAACTGGGCGATCTTCTTCAGTCACTGGTGTCAATGGTGAACGAACTGATCCAATGTTAAGTCCTTCATTGATTTTCAAGACTTCCTTAATCACACCATACATATTTCCATGTGCAGCAGTCAATTTGCCAATGATTGCATTGATAGCGTATTGCAATTCACGCGCTTTTTCCAAGTCTTTGTCAGCAATCAACTGATTGAGTTTCAAGAATAGTTCTGGCATAGCACCATAAGTACCACCGATACCAGCTTTAGCTCCCATGAGACGACCACCTAAGAACTGCTCATCTGGACCGTTGAAAACGATATGGTCTTCCCCACCAAGGCTCACAAAGGTTTGGATATCTTGAACTGGCATAGAAGAGTTCTTAACACCGATAACACGAGGATTTTTCAACATTTCTGTGTATAGACTTGGAGTCAGAGCAACACCTGCCAATTGAGGAATGTTGTAAATCACGTAGTCTGTGTTTGGAGCTGCAGAACTGATATCGTTCCAGTATTTAGCAACTGAGTATTCTGGCAAGCGGAAATAAATTGGTGGAATCGTTGCAATGGCATCTACACCCAAGCTTTCAGCATGACGAGCAAGTTCCATACTATCTTTGGTATTGTTGCAAGCAACGTGAGCAATGATGGTCAATTTACCTTTGGCAACTGCCATGACTTCTTCCAAGATTAACTTGCGGTCTTCAACGCTTTGGTAGATACATTCACCAGAAGAACCATTGACATAAAGACCTTGAACACCTTTATCAATGAAGTATTGAACCAAGGCACGCGTACGCTCTGGACTTACTTCTCCTTGATCATCATAACATGCGTAGAAGGCTGGAATGACACCTTCGTATTTTTTTAAATCTGACATAGATTTTCTCCTAAGATTTCTTTTTTTCTGCTAAAAGCAGGATTTATTCTTTACGTGTTTAGTATACACCTTATGAAAAACGCTTTCAATATCTTGTGTACACTTAGATTTTAGTTTCGATATGAATTTTGAAATGTTTATGGCTTGAAAGTAGTTTCATAGACAAGCCATCCTATTGGTATTTTGCGAAAATTTTCTCCATCAATCCAGTCTGGAGAAAGACCAAGAGCCCAAACCCAAAAAGCAGGAAGGCTGAACCACCTAAAAGTAAAGTGAAGGCGGACAGATAAAGAACCATCACAATAAGAAAGAGAATAGCTAACATGAGGAAGAACCAAGGAAAGTTAAAACTTGCCAAGATAAGTCCTTTTTGTAAGACTTCTTTCCAAGTCAAATCATAGCGTGCAGCTATGGGATAGCTAGCCAACATCACGATAGTGAGGAAGATAAGAACGCCTAGACAGATAGCTTTCACCATTTGGAAAGGCATAGCTGTCTGACCCCAGAAGAGATAGAGGTCTAGAAGGCTTAATGAGACAATGCCCAACTCAAGCAGACCTAACTGAAGACCTAGTTTCAGATTTTGCTTGAAAGCTCTTAAATAGATTCTAAAGACAGGCACACGTCTACTCTTCTTAATCTCAAACATAGTCTCGTAGAGACTAATTTTAGCCACTCCAATCGTCACGATGGGCAAACAAGAGACGACAAAAAGAAGATTGGCTGTCACGATATCCAAGACCTTCTCACTAAAACGCATGAGAAAGTTATCTGTATCAAATGCTGCCTTGATAAGGCTTACTCCTTTTTGTGCCATATTTGCTCCTCCTGATTTTTTAATCAATCAAAATTTTAAAGAGATATTTGCGAACCTTCTCTTCCATACCTGCATAGCCATTCGGCTGGTGCGGTTCTCCTGGGAAGAAAATCGCAAAATTGTGATAACCCAACAAGAGTGGGTAGTGTTCATGACAATGAACAAAGCCAATGTCACTTGCTTCGTCGAATGCTACTGCCTCGTCTTTGATACGTGAACCGTAGCTCGAATATTCATGTCCTTCTAGCAGCAAATGCAAATCTGCATAGTTTTTATGATGCTCAAATTGATCATTTTCAGCTTGATTGAGGACATTTTCCTGCACAACTAGAAAGACCTTGTCCCCGTCAATCTCATACTTACCTAATTCAAATGAATCTTTACGATGCTGGTAGAGATAGTCGATAGCCTTGTCTAGATTGGGATGAATTCCTTTGTAAAAGGTGATGTTTTTCAAATCGTCAAAAATCATACTCTTTCCTTCGTTTCTGATAGTTAACTAAAATTATTCTTAAGTTGATAAGTGTCTAACAAAATCTCTAAGGTAAGCAAATACCCTACATTTTGTAGACACTTATAACTCTGTATTCTCTTATACTCAATGAAAATTGAAGAACAAACTAGGAAGCTAACCGCAGGCAATACTTAAGTATGGCAAGGTGACGCTGACGTAGTTTGAATTCAATTTTCGCAGAGTATTAACCTTTGACCGCTCCCATAGTAATACCCTGAGTGAAAGATTTTTGGAAGACTAGGAAGACTGTTACGATTGGAACTGCTGCAAGAGCGGCACCTGCCATGATCAAACCATAGTTGGTTGCCATTTCAGCTTGCATAGTTGCAACCCCAAGTGAGATGGTCAAGTTTTGACGTGAAGTCAACATAACCAACTGCATGAAGTAGTCGTTCCATGTATTGATGAAGGTAAAGATTGCAAGGGCTGCAAATCCTGGTTTCACAATCGGGAAGGCTACGCTCCAGAAAGTACGAATCTCACCACAACCGTCGATTTTAGCTGACTCAAGCAACTCTGTAGGGATATTCTCACTGAACTGTTTCATGAGGAAGACCCCGAATGGCCATCCAATCAAAGGCAAGATAACTGCCCAAAGTGTATCATGGATTCCCATGAAGTTGACGATACGTACCAATGGCACAAGGACAACTTGTTTTGGAAGTGCCATGGCAGCGATAAAGATGGCAAAGAGAATACGCTGACCATAGAAACGTTTTTTAGCCAATACATAACCTGCTAGAGAAGAGGTCGCACAGACTAAGAACATGGTTACCAATGAAATAAATACAGAGTTCCACATCCACTGCAAGGCAGGGTTTTGCACCATAAGTTGTTGGAAGTTTTCCATGGTTGGCATTTTAGGGAACCATTGTGGTGGAATAACGATTGTATCAGGTTGTGACTTGAAGGCACCTGTCAAAATCCAGTAGAACGGAAAGATGAACAGCACGGTCAACAAGAGCAAGATAATAGTTGAAATAACAGTAAAAGCTGTTAAAGGTTTCTTTTGTGTAGATTGCATAGCTGTCTCCTTTCTTTAGTATTCTACGTCGTTTCCAAGTACTTTAAATTGAACAAAGCTTACGATAGCGATCATAACTGCTAGGAATACACCAATTGTGTTGGCATAGCCATATTCTGTCAATTGGAAGGCTTTTTCGTAAAGGTAGTACATAAGTGTACTTGTTGAGTAGTTTGGACCACCAGATGTCAACAACTGAATCAAGGCGAAACACTGGAATGAGTTGATTGTTGTAATGATTGCGATGTAAAGAGTTGTTGGAAGAAGGCTAGGCCATTTAATCTTCCAGAAAACTTGCAATTCAGTCGCACCGTCAACCCGAGCTGCTTCTACCAATGAATTGTCAATATTTCCCATCGCTGCGATATAAAGGATAATCGGCTGACCAACAGATGTAGTCAAAAGGATAATCATAATCGCCATCAAAGCCCAGTTTTTATCTCCCAACCAAGAAATGTTTTGGCTGATGATGTGGCTTGACTTAAGGACAAAGTTTAGAATCCCTGATAGTGGGTCATAAATCCATTTCCAAACAACTGTTACGGCAACACTACCTGTTACAACAGGAAGGAAGAAGACGAAACGGTAGAAAGATCTGGCAATGGCATTTTGATGATAGGTCTGAGATGCTACAAAGAGTGAGAATAGAACAACCACTGGTACAGATCCAATAACCAGAATAACGGTATTGATCAAAGACTTCATAAAGACAGGGTCTTTAAACATGCGAACATAGTTGTCCAAGCCTACAAACTCAAATTTAGTCATTGAGTAGTTAAAGAAACTTGTAATGAATCCCATAATCATAGGAGCCAATACAAAGATGACAAAGAAGAATAATACTGGTGCTAGGAAAGCGTAGGAAATCACTGTTTCCCGCATACGAATTTTATTGACTTTCACAGTCGGCACCTCTCTTTCACAAATAAAATATTTTGGATTTTTTTAAACTATTTTAAAATCAAAATGAAATTTTTTAAGATTCGCTTATGTAAGAACTTCATTTTAATTTCGTGACAGTTCCTTACATTTCAAATAAAATCCCCCCTTTTCTTACATAGACTATGCACAGGGAAAAGGGAGGAGTCAATCTGATTTAGTGCTTATTGTTTTGTAGCTTTTTTAATTGTTTCGTTAGCTTTTTCAGTGAAGGCTTTCAAAGCATCCGCTGGTTTTTCGTCACCATTTGATACAGATTGCAACATTGGGAACCAAAGTGTTCTCATTTCAGCAAAACCATTGATAGTGTTGTAGTATGGTGAGTAGTATTTAGTCCAACCACTGATTGTTTCCATACGTTTGTCTTCATAAAGTTTGCCAAATGAAGTACGAACTGGGAAGGCACCTGTACGAACAACGTCTTTTGGACCCCATTCTTTGTCATCCGCGATGAATTGAACGAATTTCTTAGATGCTGCAACTTTCTTGTCGTCTTTATTGTTGAATACTGCAAATCCGTTTACAAGGTATTCAAGAGCTGGTTTACCTGAATCTGATGGGAATGGTACTTCTACCACTTCTACTTTACTTGCTTCCAAGAGTTTAGCTTGGATACCGTTTTGAGCTGGTGCCCAAAGGATTGTGTAAGATGTTTGACCGTTGGCAAAGTTTTGGATATCTGCTCCACCGTCAAATTGTGAACCATTGTTCAACAAACCGTCTTTAATCCAGCCAGCTGCTTTTTCAAGACCTTTGACGAATTTAGGATCATCAGTTGTATATTTTGTTACATCTTTATCTGTTACAGAACCGCCGTAAAGGTTTGAGATGAAGGCACGTGTTCCTTGGTCTCCCCCTTGACCAGAACTGAACAATGAACCTGGTGTGTAGCCTTTGTCTTTAAGCGCTTTCAAAACTTTTTCAAAATCATCAGTTGTCCAACCTTCTTTTACAAGGTTTGCAACTCCAGCCTCTTCCAACATTTTCTTGTTCATAGCCATATAGAATGGTGCAGAACTTATTGGATACATGTAAGCTTTGTCTCCAGCTTTACTTGCTTGTACAATGTTTTCATTGTTAACATCTTTAACAAATTCGTCTGTGAAGAGATCGTTCAACTCAGCCAATTTACCATTTTTACCGTATTGGATGATACGTCCTGGTGCGTCAAAAAGTACGTCTGGAGCTGTTCCTGCTTCGATAGCTGTTGTGATTTTTTCAGGACCTGACTTGAAGTCGATGGTTTCCAATTTCACTTTTACATCTGGATTTGCTTTTTCAAAAGCTTCGATGATTGATTTTTCATATGTTCCAACACCGTCACCAGTTTTTTCTTGAGTGAAGACTGGGAATGCCCACCAAGTGATTTCTGTTTTAGCGCCATCTCCACCTGATTTAGCAGCATCTTTGCTACCACCAGAATTACCACATGCAGCAAGGCCAAGAACCGCAGCACCCGCAAGTACTGTACAAGCTAGTTTTCTAAATTTCATTTGTATTCTCCTAATTGATAAGCGTATCCATATTGGATAATGAGTAAGATTGCATTTGTATACGTTTTCATTTCATCCGACGCATCCACCACTCTCCTCTGTTTTTAAATTGTGTTATTTAAGACCAGCAACGAAGCGTTCTGTAATCTCTTTTGGTCTAGTAATAGCGCCACCTACAACGATGCCTCGCACTCCATATCCCAGGATTTGTTTGGCTTGTTCTGGTGTATGAATTTTCCCTTCTGCAATGACATCTACACCGGCATCACAGAGTTTTTTAATTAATTCAAAATCGGGACCATCCACTTTTGGACTGTAAGATGTGTATCCTGATAAGGTTGTTCCGACAAAGTCAATTCCTGCTTCAACAGCTGCCAATCCTTCTTCGAAAGTACTTGTATCAGCCATCAAGAGCTGGTTAGGATATTTCTCCTTAACCTGACGAATGAACTCTTGGATCTCCAAACCATCATAGCGTTCACGCTTGGTACAATCCAGAGCAATCACTTCTATGTCCAGTTCTGCTAATTCATCAACTTCTTTCATAGTAGCAGTGATGAAGGGTTCTTGCGGTGGATAATCTCGTTTAATTATCCCAATGATTGGAAGGTTGGTAACCTCCTTGATTTCCTTGATATCGCGAACACTGTTTGCTCGGATACCAACTGCTCCACCTTGCTCAGCCGCTTTGACCAGCAAGGGAATGACTCCTCCCGCTTCTGTATAAAGCGGTTCGTGAGGAAGGGCCTGACAAGAAACGATGATTCCATCTTTGATTTGTGCAATCAAGGCTTCTTTAGTAATCTGTGGCATCCTCTTTCCTCCTTTTCTTTGTTCTTATGGGTTTATTATATATTATTTTTAAAGCGCTTTCAACACTTTGTAGTATAATAGATTTCAGTTTCAAAAGTTATTTAATTCAAACAGGCCTGCTGAAAGTACTTTCAGCAGGCCTGTTTGAATTTTTTTAGGAGAATACCAATGTTTATTGTACAACTTCAGACAGTTTTACTTTACGATCTTCAAACATAGATTTTGTACAAGCATCTGCAGTAGCAATTGCTTCTAGAGCCGCTTCACCTGTCAACAATTTTGCAAATTCTTCTGATACTGGAGCTCCTTGCATAATTTCATGTAGATAGCGCATTTCTTTATCAATGACTGATGATAACCATAATGGAGTACGTTTACCTGGTTTACCATAAGCAATTGCTCCGTCCATCTCTGTACTATGATAGATACGAGTCCGATCATCATCTTCTTCTTGCGATTCATGAATCAAGAAATAACTTTCTTGTCCATCTAGCTTAAGAGTTCCTTTACAGTTGAATAAGTCTAAGCGGATAGCACCTTTCGTTCCTTGAATCAAAACATAATGTTCACCCCAACGATAAGCTGACCCCCATTCTAACAAGGCAAAACGCTTATTAGAAAATTCCATATTGACAAAAATCATATCATCTTCATCACCGAAATTTTCACCTTCATGGGCTACATTTCCACCTGTCATGGTTACAGTTTCAGGCATACCACCCATAAGGAATTGCACGCAATCCAACTCATGGATGTGGTGATACAAGTGACCACCTGATTTTTCACGGATTTTTTTCCATGATACTGATGGTTGTTGTTCTTCCCAACCATTACGAGCTGTGTGACAGTATAGAACGTCTCCAATAACTCCTTGATTAATTAGTTCTTTTGCATGATGAACACCATTAAAGAAATTCATAATATGTCCTGCCATAAAGGTTACATTGTTTTCTTTACATGCATCTACCATCTCGCGACAATCTTGATAAGAAAGCGCAATTGGTTTTTCACAGAAAACATTTTTGCCATGTTGTGCAGCCTTAATAACTGGTTCTTTATGAAGATTATTTGGAGTTGCGACAATAACACAATCTACTTCATCGCTAGAAACCAAATCATCTAAGGAGCTTGCTACTTTTGCTCCCAATTCTTCTGCAATTGCTTCTGCATTATCTGGATCATAGAGAAGAGTAATCTCTGCTCCATCATTCTTTTGCATATAACGAGCTAACTCAGCCCCAAAATATCCTGTTCCAACAACACCATATTTAACCATGTTTTTCTCCTTTATTATTGAATAAACTTTCTAATTTTAACTTATTTTACAGATCCTTCTGACAATCCACTTGCAATCTTATTTTGGATGATAGAGAAGAAAATGATTGATGGAAGAACTACAATAACAGATGCTGCCATCATATCTCCCCAGTCTAGTATTTCTGAACCATTAAGTGAACGAAGAGCTACTGCTACTGTCATCTTTCCTGTATTGTTAATCAAAATCAAAGCATACAGGAATTCATTCCAAGCATTGATAAATGTATAAATAGCTGTTGCTACAATACCTGGTGCTACAATCGGTAGTACAACTTTATAAAAAGTAACAAATTTATTTGCACCATCAATTCTAGCTGCTTCTTCAATTCCAATTGGAACTGTTTGGAAAAATCCAACTAAGAGCCAAACTGCATATGGAACACTAAAAGATAGATAAACCATCATCAAGCCAAATAAACTATTTGTTAATCCAACTTTAGCAATGGCAATTGAATAGGGAATTGCTAACAAAATTGGTGGGAAAATGTAGGTAATAACGAGTAGTCTCGACATGATTGCTCCCAATTTAGGGAAGAATCGAACAATACCGTAGGCTGCCATAGCAGAAATAATAATCGCAATAACAGTTGTAGCTAAGGCAATGATTAAACTGTTTCGAATATTATCAATAAAGTGCAAATCGTTGATAACATGTGTAAAATAATCTAATGTAAATTGTTCAGGCCAAAATCGTGTTGGATACTGAGTTAATTCCCCTTTCCCCTTGACAGACGATATGATAATCCATACCAATGGGAAAATTGCAACAATGGTCGCACCTATCAAGAGTACATGTGAGAGAATATCTAAATAAATACTGGATTTCTTCTTCATTATTTTCTACCCTCCTTTTCCCACTTACTGATGATAGCAAAGTAGATAAAGCAAATCGCCACCAAGAAGATAAAGAGCAATACTGTAACTGCTGAGGCACGACCCAACAATTTAGTTCCCCACCCTAGGTTGTAAGCAAAAATTGGAAGCGTCGTTGTAGCATTGGCTGGTCCACCACCAGTAATTAGGTAGATAATGTCAAAGTTATTAAAGATCCATACAGTTCTCAAAACAACTAGAAGCCCTACAACCACTTTAATATGTGGAAAGACGATAAATTTGAACACTTGCCAACTTGAAGCACCATCTATCTTAGCAGCCTCAAATTGTTCTTCTGGTACTGTTTGCAAAGCTGAAAGCACATTAACCATAATCATCGGCGCTCCAAACCAAATGTTGATAAACACCAAACATAGGAATGCCCATGTACTATCTGTCAAAAATGCAGGCGTATGTTCCATTAAACCTAATTTTACGATGAGATTAGGTAAGTAACCATAAACCCCGTTTAGAATCCACTGCCAAGAAAAGGCAATAACGATGGTAGGAAATGCCCAAGGAACAATCAATAAGGTCCTATATAATTTCTTGAAGTGGCGTACTCTGTGAAGAGCTAAAGCCAATACAAACCCTACTAAAACTTGACCAACTAATGAGAAAACGGTCCACTTAATTGAATTAAAGAACGCATTAAAGAAGTTGGGATCTGATAGCACAGCTTTATAGTTAGCTAAACCAACAAATTTATAATTAGGCATAATCAAATGCTTATTGGTAAAGCTATAAAAAATACTCGAGAAAAACGGATAAACAAAGAGTAATCCTACGATAATCATAGCTGGCAAAACAAATATCCAGCGAGTTAAATTACGTTCTTTAACCATTCTCCTTCTCCCTTCTTTTACAAGATTGGGCTAGGGCTTTTCAGCTCACTAGCCCACCTATTTTCTAGTCTTTTACATCTACTGAGCAGCCTCAAATAAATCGTTTAATTGTTTTTCTGCTTCTTTTGCTGCTTTCATAGGATCTGTTCCATTTGAAATGATATCTTGGAACATTTGTTCAATAATGTGTTGGTTAGTCAACATACCAGCTTGTACACTTGGTCCATTTTCATAACCAATAGCAGTACCTTTTTTAACAGCTTCAGTAATTACTTCTTCAGCATGTTTAAATTTCTTACGAGTTTCATTTTCTTTATAGGCTGCAGAATCGCTAATACCCTTAATAGTTGGCAACATACCTACTGGAGTTGAATCAAGGAATTTAACGTAGTCTTCTTCATTATAAAGTGATTCTAAGAATGCTTTAGCAACTTCTGGGTGTTTTGAATTTTTCCAAACAACCATTGGAATGTTTGAGGTTTCAATTCCTTGGTCTTTATCAGATTCTTTGATTTTTGGAATAGGATAAGCATCAATCGAATCAATCAATTGAGGACTGTTGGCATTAATTCCTCCAATATGGAAGCCAGAGTTAAAGTCAAATGCTGTTTTTCCTTGATAGAACAAAGTAGCTTGTTGAAGGACATTAAAGTTCAAAGAATCTTGAGGTGAAATTTCTTTATACAATTTAACCCAGTATTTAATACCATCCTGAGCAAGTTGACTTGTCAAATCCGCTTTAAGATCTTTTGTCAAGAGACTTCCACCACCACTACGTACGTAGAAGTTCAAGAAACGTGTTGCCATTAAGTCATTTGTTCCGAACGGAACAGACAAACCATAAACTCCAGCTTCTTTCAATTTTTTAGAAGCTTCATAGAGTTGATCCCAAGTTTTAGGAACCTCAATATTATGTTCTTTTAATAAATCAGTTCTAACCCACATAACTTGTGCATGTGAATAAAGAGGAACAGAGTAGTAATCATCTTTAATTTTTGCTTCATTTAAGGCAGTTTCGTTAAATTTATCCTGTCCAATACGCTTGATAGAATCGTTTAGCGGAACCAAAGCATCTGAGTTTACCATTTCCATTACTTGGTTAGGAAGAGCTGTACTGATATCTGGCACATTCCCATTTGCTAAACCTGTAGTCCATTTAGTATAGAAGTCATTCCAAGAGAATGTTTCAATCTTGATTTTTGTTTTTGGATGCTTTTGCATGAAAGCATCTGCTGATTTTTGAATACTTTCTAAACGTGGTCCTTGAGTAAAGGAGTGCCACATTGTAATCTCACCAGATAATTCTGTCGGTGGTTCAGTGTCAGCTGTATTTTCTTTCTTTCCTGAACAAGCTACCAAGGCAACGGCTGCTAGCGCAATTCCGGCTAGACATAAAAACTTTCTCATTTTTTTCATGGTTCTTCCCTTTCTACATTAAGAAATCGCAACTTTAAAGACAACTTTTTTCACAGGTTCATCATTTATACGAACCTTTGGTTGATGTAAATCTTCTGGAAAAGTGATGAGGCATTCGCCAGCTCTCAAATGAACCAACTGTTCCACTTCCCCTGTGTATAATTCAATATCTTTCTCTTCATCATATTTTTGGGTAACGCTTACATTTTCTGGCGACGTAACAGCCATGGCTTCTTCGTTTTCCAAAACTAAATGAATATCTAAATATTTTTGGTGAGTTTCAAAGAAGTCTCCTGCTTGACCATCTGCTAAATATGTAAAGCAATTTCCAAACAATCGATCACCATCGATATCAATCGGACCTTCTATCAAATTTTCTAGTCCTGTTTTTTCTAGAAAATCTATTAATGTTGCAAAATGTGGATTTACTTTCACATAAGTTCCTAAACGACTAATTTTTGTAATAATCATACCGTATCCTCCTTTCTACATCTAGTTTCACCAATAACTTTTTAAGAGAGAAATACTCTACATTTCATTCTCTAAATTAGTTTTGTTAGCGTTTTCAATTAGAGTATACTTTTTTTTTTTAGCATTTCAACTCTTTTTCTAATTTGGAATTTAGTTTTAAATCTTTTTAACTATAGCAACCATATTAAAAGTACTTTCAAAAATAAGTAGGTTTCTTGCAAAACTTGTTTCGAGTGTACAAATTAAGAAACAGAAAAAGAAGAAAGTGGAAAAACTCAACTTCAGGAGAAAATGAAGTAAATCTTCCCACAATAAAACGCATAGTATCAAGGTTGTTCAATACCTGATACTATGCGTATTTGTGATTTTTAAGATTTTGTTCCTAGAGTCAACCCCTTATTTTAGATATTTAAAAGGAATCGCACTGCCACAGAGCCAGTTGTAGACTTGGTCATTGACAAAAACATTCATGGCCTCGTGGGCATATTCAGGCATGAGGCGATAGGCCTTATCGCAGGTCAGCCGATTGTAAATCGCAAACTGGGTAATAGGGTAGCAAACATCATCGTCCAAGCCCGTAATCATCTTAACCTCACCCTTGATACGATGGGCAAGATTTTTCACATCAATATAGGCAAGGGTCGCCATGATTTCCTCCTCAGTTTCATGGAAGGGGTCGTGAAACTTGAAATAACGGAAAAGTTCGTCGTAAGCCTCGCTAGTATTACCAATCTCAAGCACTCGTCTGAAGTCTGACAAGAAAGGATAGATGGCAACAGTTTTCTCAATTCGAGGATTGAGTGCCGCAGCAACCAAGGCTAGAGCCCCTCCTTGCGAGGCACCATAGCTTGAAAGTCGATTCTCATCCACCTGAGGCAGACTAGCAATAATTTCAACCAACTGGTAAATGTCCAGATAAACATCCTTATAAAAGAGGTGCTCCCGACCTTCCACAGCCCCACGGATAATATGTCCCTTAACCGTATTTCCTAGAGGAGAACGCAAACCTTCCTGTGAATAACCTGACTGTCCCCGCACATCCATGGAAACAACACCGTAACCAGCCACGGTGAAGGCCAGCATGTCGGCCCAGTCCCAGCCACGTCCCATATAACCATGGAAATGGAAGATTATCGGAACCTTCTCCTCACTCTTTGGAAGAACTACTCGTGCATAGACCTTGCCTTCATTGGTTCCTTCAAATGTTAACTCATAGCACTTGACTTGAGAAATATGGAAATCTCTTTCCTCCAACTGGTAGGCTGGAAGAGTAGAAACTTTTTTTACTTCCCCATCCCAGAAAACATCAAAGTCTTCTGGAACCTCATCCCGTCCTTTATAAGTCTTGATTTCTTCTAACAAAGCTGGATTTTTCATAGCATGCTCCTTCATTTTTGTAATCGCTACCACAACTGTAGCATATCTAGAAAAGCATTGCAAGAAAGAAGGGTAAATAGAAAGTGAATTTAGCTTTTTCCTTCAAGCCTATCGACTGAAAGTAATTTTAAAAACAAAAAAAGAGCATTTTCGCTCTTTCTTCTTCTGCTTAATCTTAATTTTTTGCTTCTTTCTTTTGGAAAGTGGTTTGGTAATTTACTTTAATCGTTACTGTCATGTGAGAGTCCTCGTTTCTTTTTGATGACTCTAGTATAAGGGCCAAACCTGAAAGCTAGCTTAAGATTTCCTTAGAGAAAGCTTAATCTAGATGTTCTTTCTTTTCCAGATGAAGGGCAATCATGCGCCACTCTGGATCCTCTTGCCAAGCTTCTATCGAACTAATGTAGCTAGCAACCTTTCTGGCTTCTTCTAAAATTGGAAAATCTTCGATAATATCAGCCACTTGGAACTCTGGAAGACCTGACTGTCTGGTTCCAAAAATCTCACCCGAACCCCGCATTTTCAAATCTTCCTCCGCAAGAACAAATCCATTGGTAGTTTCTGTCATGATGCGCATGCGGTCTTTCCCAGAATCAGTCTTGGGATTGGCAACGAGAACTGCATAAGACTGCTTATCTCCCCGACCAACACGACCTCTGAGCTGGTGAAGCTGGCTGAGCCCGAAGCGATCCGCATCCATGATAATCATAACGGTCGCATTGGGAACATTGACCCCTACCTCGATAACCGTCGTCGAAACCAGAATATCCGTTTTTCTCTCTTTGAACTCCTGCATAATCTGGTCTTTTTCATCACTCTTCATCTTACCATGTAGAAGAGCCACTTCTGCCTTACCAGCAAAATGAGCCGTCAACTCTTCTGATAAGGCAATGGCATTTTTCAAATCCAGAGCTTCTGATTCTTCAATCAAAGGAGAGATGACATAGGCTTGGGAACCTTTTTGGATTTCTCCCTCTAACCAAGTCAAGACCTGAGGTAATTGCTCATGTTTGATCCAGCGTGTCACAATAGGCTTCCGTCCTGCTGGCATCTGGTCAATAATGGAAACATCCATATCTCCAAATGCTGTGATAGCCAGCGTCCGTGGAATGGGAGTCGCCGTCATCATGAGGACATCTGGATTGTCGCCTTTTTCCCGTAAAACACGCCTTTGCCCTACACCAAAGCGGTGCTGCTCATCGATGATAATCAAGCCCAGACGAGCATAATCCACCCCATCCTGAATCAGAGCGTGGGTTCCAATAATCAAATCAGCCTCACCCTTGGCAATAGTCTCCAAGACTTCTCTCTTTTCTGCAGCTTTCAAGGAACCTGTCAAAAGAGCCAGTTTTAGGGCTGGGAAGAGACTCTTCAAACTCTCAAAGTGTTGCTCTGCAAGGATTTCTGTTGGCACCATGAGAGCAGCCTGGTAGCCAGCTGTCACCGCCGCAAACATAGCCAAGCCAGCGACTACCGTTTTTCCACTCCCCACATCCCCTTGTAGGAGACGATTCATGTGGTGGTCCGACTTCATATCGGTTAAAATTTCCTGCAAACTCTTTTCCTGATCTTGAGTCAAGGCAAAAGGCAAGCTTTCTTTGACTTCTGTCACTTTTTCCTGAGACCAGTTCAAAATCAGACCGCTGCCCTGAACTCTATTTTCAAACTTGAGCGTCTGCAACTGCATCTGAAAATAAAAGAGTTCCTCAAACTTGATACGGCGAAGGGTCTGCTTGTATTCTGCCAAATCCTTAGGAAAATGCATAGCTCGGACCGCCTGACAACGGGACATGAGTTTGTATTTGTCTAGCAAAGACTGGGGAAGATTTTCCTCTATCAAGAGGTCCAGTCCCTGATCAAAGGCTGTCTTGATGACCTTGACCAGACTGGCCTGACTAATTCCCTGAGCCAAGCGATAGACAGGTTGGAGGTCATCTTCCACCTGAGCTAGGACCTTCATCCCAGTCAGACTAGCCTTGGCGCGGTCCCATTTTCCAAAGACAGCAAGAGTTGCTCCCAACTCTATCTTATCAGCTAGATAAGGCTGGTTAAAGAAATTCACCGCAAAAACGACTTCTCCCTGCTTAAGACTAAAGCGTAGGCGATTGCGCTTGAAACCATAATACTGGACACTAGCAGGAGTCACGACTTGACCAGAAAGAACTGCCTTTTCGCCATCTTCCAGCTCTAGCACCTGCTTAGTCTTAAAGTCTTCATAACGGAAAGGAAAGTAGAGCAAGAGGTCTTGCAAATTTTCAATTCCTAGTTTGGCGTATTTTTCTGCTGACTTTGGTCCCACACCAGGTAAGACATGCAAGGGTTGATGTAGATTCATGCTCCACTCCTTTCTTTTCTAATAATATTCTCTCGGAATGCGGTCGCTGAGAAGACAAACCACCTCATAGTTAATAGTCCCACGGTAGGTCGCTACCTGAGTAGCTGTGATTTCCTTGTTCCCGTTAGAACCAATGAGGGTGACTTTTGTTCCTAAGGGATAAAGCTTAGGCAGACGAATAGTGATTTGGTCCATAGAAACTCGTCCAACAATTGGGCAAGCTTGCCCATCTACCAAGACGGAGAAATTCTGCATGTCACGTGTCCAACCATCCGCATAGCCGATTGGCACAGTCGCTATGACTTGCTCGCTATCCGCTTGATATGTCGCTCCATAGCCCATGCAAGCTCCAGCTGAAACTGTCTTGACATGAACCAGAGCAGATTCCAAGGTCAAGGCTGGTTTCAAGTCATAGGGTAAGTCCAAAACCTCTCCACTTGGATTGAGACCATACATGGCATCTCCCATACGAACCGCATTGAAAATAGTCTCTGCATGCCAGAGGGTCGTCGCCGAGTTGCTGGCATGAATCAGCTCTGGGACTTCCTTTATACTAGCCAAAATAGTTTTAAACTGTTCTAACTGGACATTAAAGTAGGCATCTGATTCCTCGTCTGCAGTAGCAAAGTGGGTAAAAATCCCTTCAACACCAGCACCATGTTGTTGGAGCAAGTCTTGAGCCTGCTCAGCTTCACTAGCCTCTCGAAAGCCAATTCGTCCCATTCCTGAGTCAATCTTAAGGTGGACTGTCAATCCAGTTAGGTCCGCTTCCTTATCTAAGAGTGCTTGAATCCACTCCAGCCCAGCCACAGTCAAGGTGATATCGTATTCTTTAGCTAGAGCAACAGCTTCTAGCTCAGAAACTCCTAAAATGAGGATTTTCTTCCTGAGTCCCGCTTGTCTAAGTTCAATGGCTTCATCAATATTGGAAACGCAAAAGCCATCAACATCATCTTGAATAGCCGTCGCAACGGCAACAGCTCCATGACCATAGGCATTGGCCTTGACTACTGCAAATTTGAGCGTTCCTTGAGGGATATGAGCCCCCATTTGCTGAATATTTTGTCGAATAGCTCCCAGATGAATCAGAGCCTTGGTTGGTCTATGTGGACTAGCTTTCATGATTTTCCTCCAAAATGACACTGGCTGTCACAAACTGATCTGTATGGCTGATAGACAGCCAAATCTTTCCTGAAAATGGTGACTGACTAAAATAAGGCGCCCCGCGTTCATTATTCAAGACTTCCAAATCCTGAAAACCGAGCTTCCCAATACCAGTTCCCATAGCCTTGGAAAAGGCCTCCTTAGCCGACCAGCGACCAGCCAAATATTCGATTTGCCTGCGCCCTTTAAGACTGTTAAACCGTTCCATTTCCTGAGCGGTCAGCACGCGCTTGGCAAAGCCTTCATGTCGTGTAACTGCGCTTTCTATCGAAGCCAATTCTTCGATATCAATTCCGTGTCCAACTATCATTCTCATCAAAAGGAGTTGAGATTCCCCAACTCCATCCTTTTCACTTATTTTGTCAAGGTAGCATAAATTTCTTCTACCAAGGCCTCTGTATTTTCCCAACCTAGGCAAGGATCGGTAATGGAGCAACCAAAGACCTCTGGTTGATTTTGACGACCATCTGCTAGGTAAGATTCAATCATAAAGCCTCGAACCGTCTTTTTGATTTTCTCATTCCAATCACGATTTTGCAAGGTCTGGCGAACAATTCGAATCTGCTCCATATATTGCTTGCCTGAATTATCATGGTTGGTATCAATGAGGATAAAGGGATTTTCAAGTCCCATGGCTTCATAGCGTTCAATGGCATTTAGCAGGGTTTCATAGTAAAAGTTAGGCTCATTTTTCCCATATTCATTGACTGCGCCACGAAGGATGACGTGAGCCAAGGGATTTCCTGAAGTCTCAACTTCTTGACCATGAAAGAGGAAGGTTTGTTTGTTTTGAGCGGCATAGATACCGTTAAACATAACACCAAGATTTCCTGAGGTTGGATTTTTCATCCCCACTGGTGCATCAATCCCTGAGGCCACAAAGCGGTGCTCTTGGTCTTCCACAGAACGAGCCCCAACAGCATGGTAGCTGACCAAATCATCTACCAAGACCAGATTTGACGGATAAAGCATCTCATCTGCTGTTGTCAAACCAGTCTCTGTAATCACGCGGTAGTGCAACTGGCGCACAGCCTGCAAGCCGTTGATTAGACTCGGAGCTTTTGAAGTATCTGGCTGGTGAACCAAACCTTTATATCCATCCCCGTTTGTGCGAGGTTTAGCAGTATAAACACGCATAACCATGAAAATCTTGTCCGCCACCTTCTTTTGCAAGGCGGACAAACGGCGGGCATATTCCAAGACAGCCTCTTCATTATCAGAAGAGCAAGGACCAATCACCAAAAGGATCCGGTCATCTTCTCCTGAAATGATGTCTGCCAATTCTCTGTCACGACGCTCCTTTAGTCGCAAGGCTTCCACAGACAATTGGGTTTCTGCCTTGATTGCTTCAATATCGATTTCTTGACCTTTTTCAATAAATGCCATCTTATTCTCCTAGTGTTTGGTAGATTTCTCTGACAAGGGCTTCTGTATTTTCCCAGCCAAGGCAAGGGTCTGTGATAGACTTGCCAAATACTTCTGGTTCGTTTTGACGGCCGTCTTCTAGATAAGACTCAATCATAAAGCCACGAACGTACTGCTTGATTTTTTCATTCCAATCACGGTTAATCAAGGTCTGGCGGACAATTCGAATTTGGTCCATATATTGCTTACCAGAATTGTCATGATTGGTATCCACAATGATAAAGGGATTTTCCAAGCCCATTTTCTCATACTGGGCAATGGTATCCATCAAATTATCATAGTAGTAGTTAGGAATATTCTTACCATACTCATTGATCGCTCCACGAAGAATGGCGTGTGAAAGCGGGTTCCCAGTTGTTTCCACTTCTTTTCCTAGGAAAAGGAAACTTTGTTTGTTTTGAGCAGCATAAATCCCATTAAACATAACATTGAGATTTCCAGAGGTTGGATTTTTAAACCCAGTCGCGAAATCTGCCCCACTTGCCACAAAGCGGTGTTGCTGGTCTTCAACTGAACGGGCACCAACCGCCATGTAAGAAATCAAATCATCTACAAGCGGAAGATTTTCAGGATAAAGCATTTCATCAGCTGTCGTCATACCTGTTTCTGTGATAACACGATAGTGAAGATGGCGCACGGCTTTAATCCCGTTGATGAGGCTAGGCGCCTCTGCCGTATTAGGTTGGTGAATCAAGCCCTTATAGCCATCTCCGTTGGTACGAGGTTTAGCAGTATAAACACGCATAACCATAAAAATACGGTCTGCTACTTCTTCTTGCAAAGTTGCCAAACGCTTAGCGTACTCAAGGACAGCTTCTTCATTGTCAGATGAGCATGGTCCGATTACCAAGAGAATTCGTTGGTCTTCTCCACGTATAATGGCTTCTAGCTCTTGATCACGCTGTGATTTTCTCTCCAAAGCTTGGCCTTCTAATTTTGATAAGGCACGAACTTCTTCAATATTAATTTTAGGACTTTTTGCTGTAAATACCATAACTCATCTCCTTATAAAGCAAACGGATACCAAGTAAAAATTTACTTTTCACAAGGTATCCGCCTCTAAACTATCTCATTTTATTGTCTTTTACCGTGACAGTTTTTAAACTTCTTACCAGAACCACATGGGCAAAGTTCATTCCGTCCAATCTGACTCAAATCCAGATTTTCAGGCATATTTGCTTGGTGGGCAGCGATATTACGAGTCGCTGTTGTACTGATATGGTGTTCTGCTTGTGGTCTTTCTTGTTCATGAATTTGGGCTTTCATCATCAAGCGTGTCACATCAAACTCAATCGAACCAATCATATCATTGAACATACGGAAACCTTCTGCCTGATACTCAACAACAGGGTTGTTTTGAGCATAGCCACGAAGCCCAACCGCATTACGCAATTGATCGAGGGCATCGATATGATCTGTCCACTTGTTATCTACCACCCGTAGAATCAAGACTTTTTGGAATTCTTTAACTGCTTCTTCATCGCGTAATTTTGAAACCTGACTATCGTAAACCTTCAAGGCACGTTGGAAGAGTTCTTCCTTAATAGCCTTATCAGACAAGCCTGACAAGTCTTCGATTGAAATAGAATCTTCTGGAAGCAAGTTGTACTTAGCAAAGTTCAAAATTGCCTCTAGTTTTTCATCTTGTTTGGCACGCGCATGACCATCGACGACACGACCAATCGTGCGTTTAATCATAGACTGAATTTCAGGTGCCAAGTCACGATCTGCAGTGATAACGTCGTAACGTTGAGCGTAGATAATCTCGCGTTGTTCACGCATGACATCATCGTATTGAAGGACTTGTTTACGGGTATCGTAGTTATTTCCTTCGACACGTTTTTGTGCTGCTTCAACCTGACGTGTCAACATACGAGACTCAATGGCCTCTTCAGACATGTTGAGACGTTCAAAGATTCCTTTCAAGCGTTCAGAACCAAAACGTTTCATCAAATCATCTTCAAGAGAGAGGTAGAATTGTGACTCACCTGGGTCTCCTTGACGACCTGAACGTCCACGAAGCTGGTTATCGATACGACGGCTTTCATGACGTTCTGTACCAATCACACAAAGTCCACCCAATTCGCGAACACCTTCGCCAAGCTTGATGTCGGTACCACGACCGGCCATGTTGGTTGCGATGGTAACAGCACCACGTTGACCAGCATTCATGATGATTTGAGCCTCTTTATAGTGGTTCTTAGCATTCAAGACTTCGTGAGGAACACCAGCAGCGACCAATTTCTTAGAAATGTAATCACTAGTTTCAACCGCTACTGTACCAACCAAGACAGGTTGACCTTTTTGGTAACGAGCCTTAACGTCTTCGACAACCGCCTTAAACTTAGCCTCGATACTTGCATAAAGAAGGTCTGAGTGGTCAATACGTTGAACAGGACGGTTTGTTGGAATTGGAATAACACGAATGTTATAGATTTCACGGAATTCTTCTTCCTCAGTCTTACCTGTACCCGTCATACCAGACAATTTCTTGTACATACGGAAGAGGTTTTGGTAAGTGATTGAGGCAGATGTCTTGGTTTCATCCTGGATTGGCACACCTTCTTTAGCTTCAATGGCTTGGTGCAATCCATCAGAATAACGACGACCTTCCATAGTACGACCTGTAAATTGGTCGACAATCAAGATTTCTTGTTCTTCGCTCACTACATAGTCAATATCGAGAAGCATGATGTAGTTGGCACGAAGGGCGTTATCAATAAAGTGAGTCAAAGCCACATTTTCGATGTCATAGAGGTTTTCAAGCTTGAAGTAGCTTTCAGCCTTGTCAATCCCTGAATCAGACAAACCAATAGTCTTAGACTGCACGTCGATGATGTAGTCGTCTTTGTCCAAAGATTTTACATAGTGGTCTGCCATGTGATAGAGTTGACTGGTTTCAACTGCGTTAGCACCTGATACGATCAAAGGTGTACGAGCCTCGTCAATCAAGATAGAGTCAACCTCATCGACCAAGGCATAGTTAAGCGGACGTTGTACCATGTTTTCAGCGCGAACGACCATGTTATCACGAAGGTAGTCAAATCCGATTTCTGAGTTGGTTGAGTAGGTAATGTCACACTCATAGGCTTCTTTTTTCTCCATTGGAGATTTGGCAGCCAAGTTAATCCCTACTGACAAGCCAAGCCATGAGTACAATTCACCCATCTCAGTCGCGTCACGTTCGGATAGGTATTCATTGACCGTAACTACGTGAACCCCTTTACCTGAAAGGGCATTGAGGTATACCGGCATGGTCGCAGTCAAGGTTTTTCCTTCCCCTGTACGCATCTCTGGCACGTCACCATGGTGAAGAACGATTCCCCCCATGACCTGAACCTTATATGGGAAGAGACCTAGGACACGTTTGGCACCTTCACGGACAACCGCAAATGCTTCATAAAGCAATGAATCCAGTGATTCTCCATTTTGATAACGTTCTTTAAATTCAACTGTTTTTGCTTTTAGTTGGTCGTCAGTCAAAGAAGCCATTTGGTCTTCGTATTTGAAAACCTTGTCAGCCATCTTTTCCAGACGACGGATTTCTCCTTTATCATTTTCGATAATTGTTTTTAAAATATTAGCCATGTTTTTCCTTACTTTAAATTCCGAATATTTTAGAATGTTCTTTTAATTTTAGCACAATTACTGATTATTTTCAAGGAAGAATCCCAATTTGAAAAGGAAAAAGAGGCTAGTTTCCAAGCTAACCTCTCTGACTTTTATGATACTTTAATTGCCAAAAATTGGCAAAAGAGCAAATAGGATACACATATTAATCCAAAGATTAATGCAACAGATGAGTCCAAAAATTAAGAGAACTCCATCGTTGGATAAGAAGGCCATCAAAATGGACAGAATTCCAAAAACTAGCAAGATTTTCTGCATAACGAAGATGTCAATCGTTACCCCCAGAATCGGACTGCCCCAAGGAAGAAAGAAGAAAGCAATCCAGATCAAAAGAACTAAACCAATATAGACCTTGGAATAGCGTGTAATAAATGATTTTAGATGTGTCATAAGCCACCTCCTACAAATAGAAAGTAATATAATACTCAATGAAAATCAAAGAGCAAACTAGGAAACTAGCCGCAGGCTGTACTTGAGTACGGCAAGGCGACGTTGACGTGGTTTGAATTTGATTTTCGAAGAGTATAAATCAATGCCTTCCACCGTTAGACTTCCCTAGTTCCCGTCTCAAGCGAAACATTTTTTTGAAACAGGAATAAGTTAACCAATTCAGACCAATAGCTAGCAGAATAAAAAGAAACCAAATGACCCAAAACTTGATATCTGTCACATTTCTCAAGACGATATTGAAAAACAGAACTGAAACAACTGTCCAAGCAAGGCTAAAAAGAGAATAGAGGGGGATGTAAACCCAGTAAAAATAGTAAAAAATTGGGAAAAATTTACTATTTCTGTTGGCCTTTTCAATCCAGTTATCAAAATAAAAGTAAGGTGCTAAAAGTAAGAATTTAAACAAATGTTCCATCATCGACACCTCTTTTGATAGCGTTTTTCCAACTTCATTCTATCAAAAAAATCTGGAAATGTCATTCCAGATTCTGCTTTTTTATTTGCGTTTTCTTGCGATGAGATGGATTGGGGTTCCTTCAAAGACAAAGGCCTTGCGAATTTGATTTTCCAAGAAACGTAGGTAAGAAAAGTGCATAAGTTCTTCTTCGTTGACAAAGATGACAAAGGTTGGTGGTTTGGTTGCCACTTGAGTCGCATAGAAAATCTTGAGGCGTTTTCCTTTATCTGTCGGTGTTGGATTGATGGCAATGGCATCCATAATAACATCATTCAAGACAGCTGATGGAATACGTGTATTTTGACTTTCGCTAATTTGTTTGATCATCTCAGGAAGTTTGTGAAGACGTTGCTTGGTCAAGGCTGATACAAAGATAATCGGGGCATAGGGCAGGTATTGGAACTGCTCACGAATATCTTCTTCCCAGTTTTTCATAGTGTGGTTGTCTTTTTCAAGCGTATCCCACTTGTTGACCACGATAATCATCCCTTTACCAGCTTCATGGGCAAAACCTGCGATACGCTTATCGTATTCACGAATACCCTCTTCCGCATTGATGACCATCAAGACCACATCTGAACGGTCAATAGCACGCATGGCACGCATGACAGAGTATTTCTCAGTATTTTCATAAACCTTACCAGACTTACGCATACCAGCCGTATCAATCATGGTAAACTCTTGACCATCTGTATCTGTAAAGTGTGTATCGATGGCGTCACGAGTTGTTCCAGCAACGGGACTAGCAATGACACGGTCTTCACCCAAGATAGCATTGATCAAGCTTGATTTTCCAACATTAGGACGACCAATCAAGCTAAACTTAATCACATCTGGATTTTCTTCTTCATATTCATTTGGAAGATTTTCTACGATGGCGTCTAGCACATCCCCTGTACCGATACCATGGACAGATGAGATAGGCAGTGGTTCACCTAAACCGAGAGCATAGAAATCATAGATATCATTTCGCATCTCAGGGTTATCCACCTTGTTAACCGCAAGAATAACTGGTTTGTGGGTCTTATAAAGCTTACGAGCTACGTATTCATCTGCATCAGTAATTCCTTCCTTACCAGACACGACAAAGACGATAACATCTGCTTCTTCCATGGCAATTTCTGCCTGGTGCTTGATTTGTTCCATGAAAGGAGCATCGACATCATCGATTCCTCCCGTATCAATCATGCTAAAGGAACGATTGAGCCACTCACCCGTTGCATAGATACGGTCACGTGTCACTCCTTCGACATCTTCTACAATGGAGATTCGCTCACCAGCGATCCGATTAAATAGGGTTGATTTCCCAACATTGGGACGTCCTACAATGGCAATAGTTGGTAGGGCCATAATTTCTCACTTTCTACAATAACTTCTTCTGTTCAAGATTTTTTCTAGTTGAGCTTGGTTCAGCTTGACCAAACTGTTCTGCTAGGCGCTGACTCCAGCTTGTGGTCGCACGTGCTCCAGCATAGTCCGCCTGTACACGGTCATAAGCCTCAATCGCATCAACTGTTTGTTCCTGATATTCTTCCTCAAATACCACTTGATGCAATGGCAAGCGAGGTTTGACTTCATGTTCTTCATTTGGAAGACCTAGCGCCATCCCAAAAACTGGATAAGTGTAGCCAGGCAGGTTAAAGAGCTCTGCCACTTCTTCTGACTTGTACCGTACCAAGCCAATAATGACACCACCATAGCCCAAGCTTTCAGCTGCCAGCAGGGCATTTTGACCGGCAAGAGCCGCATCGACCGAACTAATCAAGAGGCCTTCCACACCTTGGGGTTGGAATGTATCAGTATGAAGCTGGGCTCCCTTTTCCGCTCGGTTCAAATCTCCGACAAAGAGAAGGAAAATAGCTGACTGGCGAATGGCTTCTTGAGGCACCAATTCATACAAGGCATCTTTCTTTTCTTGACTTCGCACTACAATCACAGAGTAGGATTGAAAATTCTTCCAAGACGAGGCCATTTGGGCTGCTGTCAGGATTTCAGTCAAGTCTTCCTGAGGGAGGGCTTGCTCCTTAAATCTTCGAACAGACTTATGAGCTTTCATCAGTTTAATCGTTTCTGTCATCGGCGGTTCACTCCTTCTAAACGAGTCTCCTCAGCCAAATAACGGATGCGTTCCATGACGCGTCTGGCTTCCCAGGTTTCGTCATTTCCATGCTTCCCTTTAGCGAAATGCCGCTCCAAGTCTTCAAAGTTGAAGTTGGAAGTAAAAAAGGTCGGTAAATTTTCCTGCATCCGATATTGGAGAATGACTTGTAGGATTTCATCCCGCACCCAAGCTGTTGATTGCTCGGCACCAATATCATCTAAAATCAGGACTTCAGAAAGCTTAATCTCATCCACCAAGGTCTTGACATTGCCATCACTAATAGCATTTTTGACATCAATGACAAAGCTAGGATAGTGGAGGAGAGTTGATGAAACACCGCGTTTTTCTGATAAATCATGAGCCAAGGCAGCCACCATGAAACTTTTACCCACACCAAAGTCTCCATACAAGTAAAGACCTTTCAAATTATTGGGGTAATCGTTAACAAATTCTATCATTCTTTTTAGAACAGTTATACGCTGAACATCATCACGATAAACATCTAAAAAACTGACATTTTTCAGGCTAGATGGAAAATTAATTAAGTTGAGACGTTTCTTGATAGCCGCTTCTTTTTCAGCTGCGATTAGTTCAGGAGTTTCTTCATAAGAAACATCCGCATAGCCATGGTTCATGACTAGTATAGGCTTGTAGCCTTTGGCAATATAATCTGTATCTCCTCGGAGGAATTTATCTCTCTCAGTGATGTATTGGTTAAACTTGGAAATACTACGATTCAACTCGTCCTGATTGAGGGATTCTTGCTGGACAAAGGCCGCAACATCAGGATCCTTCATGATTTTCTGGACCAAATCTTGATAGTGAAAACGACTTGGTTGACGTTTGAGTACATCTCCGACACTTTCCATCTAATCACCTCCGTTATCTAATTTTGCTAATAATTCTAGGGTTTGGCGTTCCATCTCTTCTAATTCCTCAGCGGATGAAGTATTTTTATATTCAGGATTACTCCATTTAGGAACATTGGTTTTTGCTGGGGCAGTCTGATTCTGTTTTTGTGTTTTTGCTTTCTGCCCTCGCTCACGGATTCGTAAGACTGCCTCTTCTGCCGAATGAATCTTTTGATAGGCATAGTCATTAGCTACCTTCATGGCATATTTCTCATTGATATTTGCCGAATCCACCTTATTAAAGGTCAATAAGAGAATAATATTGATGACTTCGTCCAGCAAGCCCAAGCCAGCCATCTGTTGCAAGAGTTCTCTTTCTGTTTGGGTAATGGTCCCCTTGCGTGTTTGCTTGATTTCTGCTAAGAACTGCAGGGCAGTTTTACTTTTTGCTTCTTTGATAATGGTCGCTTCCTTAGGATTAAAGTCAGAGGAAACAGGTTTTTGAGCGATTTTTTCCCGCATGCGTTTGGTTGAAATAACCTGGGAAACAGCTGTTGACTTGGCCAATTGATAGGTTTCAAACCAAGTCCACTTCTTCTCATCGGCAATGGCAAAGAGGTTTAAGACATCGGACTGCTCATCCGCAAATCGAAGCCCATCTCGAGCCATAAGCTGACGAAAATGATCTAAGTCAAAATCATTGGCCACTTTCTTCTTGAGACCAAGGTCTTCTTGACTTCCCAGTTCTGCCAAGTCTGGAAAGACTTGGTTGAGTGAGACAGGTATTTCTTCCCCCTCAGCACTCTCAACTTTCAAATCCTCCACAGCTGCATCACCAATCTTTTTCTCCAAGAGTCTGCGATAAACAGGATGTTCCAAGAAGTCCTGACTCGAGAGAGGGGCATGGATGGCTAGCTGATAAACGTCCCCCTTTTGATAGAGGGTCAAAAGATTGAAAGCAGATAGGATTTTCAGGGATTTTATCAGTCTATCCATCCCAAAATTGAGATGGTTGAGAATACTTGAAAAAAGATATTCCTTTTTGCCATTATCCCAAAAACTAATCGTATAAAGATAAAGGCTCAGTGCCTCCTGACCGATAATCGGGAGGTAGCACTGTACCAAAGATGAGGTATCTTGCGACACCCGATTATTCTTTAAATAAGAAAAACGGTCAATTGGCTTCATTTATCTTTCCTTTTTCTTTTTAGAGGACTGGGTAATTTGTTGGAGCAAGCTCTCTAGCTCACTGACATCCTTAAAACTACGATAGACACTGGCAAAACGTACATAGGTAATCTCATCCAACTCAGCCAACTCCTCCATGACAAGTGAACCAATATCCTCACTTTGAATTTCATTTTCATTTCGACCACGGAGTTTCTGTTCGATACGATTGACTACCATGTTGATTTCATCACTTGACACAGGACGTTTCTGGGCTGAGCGGATAATTCCATTAAAGATTTTATCTCTGGAGAATTGTTCCCGTGTGCCATCTTTTTTAACGACTACTAAGGTTCTTTCTTCTACCCGTTCGTAGGTCGTAAAACGGTGTTGACATTCATCGCACTCACGTCTTCTACGAATGGTGTTCCCTTCTTCTGCTTGGCGACTATCGATAACACTTGACTTGGTAGCCCCACATTTTGGACAACGCATCCTTTCCCTCCTTATCGTTTTCTTTTCATTATACCATTTTTTAAGCGATTCCCAAAACAATTCTTCTTTTTGCTTGACAAGTTTTTTGTTTTGTTGTATTATTTAATTAAGACAAAAGGGTGAAAGAAAGGAGACCAAGATGTCCTGGACATTTGACAACAAAAAACCCATCTATTTACAGATTATGGAGAAAATAAAGCTTCAGATTGTTTCCCATACACTGGAACCCAATCAACAACTTCCAACCGTGAGAGAGTTAGCTAGCGAGGCCGGTGTCAATCCCAACACCATCCAAAGGGCCTTGTCAGACCTCGAACGAGAAGGATTTGTCTACAGTAAGCGAACAACTGGACGATTTGTGACTGAGGATAAGGAGCTAATCGCCCAATCGCGCAAACAATTATCGGAAGAAGAATTGGAACACTTCGTTTCCTCCATGACCCATTTTGGCTATGAAAAAGAAGAACTACCAGGCGTAGTCGGCGATTATATTAAAGGAGTTTAAGCCTATGTCATTACTAGCATTTGAAAATGTATCCAAATCTTATGGAGCAACCCCAGCCCTTGAAAATGTTTCTCTTGACATTCCAGCTGGAAAAATTGTTGGTCTCCTTGGCCCAAACGGCTCAGGGAAAACAACCTTGATTAAACTAATCAATGGCCTCTTACAACCAGATCAAGGACGTGTCCTTATCAACGACATGGACCCAAGCCCAGCAACCAAGGCCATCGTAGCTTATTTGCCAGATACGACCTATCTCAATGAACAAATGAAGGTCAAAGAAGCCCTAACCTACTTCAAGACCTTCTATAAAGATTTCAATCTTGAACGCGCCCATCATCTGCTTGCAGACCTTGGCATTGATGAAAATAGTCGTCTCAAGAAATTATCAAAAGGAAACAAGGAAAAGGTACAACTGATTTTGGTTATGAGCCGTGATGCCCGCCTCTACGTTCTGGACGAACCCATTGGTGGAGTGGATCCAGCAGCCCGTGAGTATATACTCAATACCATTATCAATAACTACTCACCAACTTCTACCGTTTTGATTTCTACCCACTTGATTTCTGATATCGAGCCAATCTTGGATGAAATTGTCTTCCTAAAGGACGGAAAAGTCGTCCGTCAAGGCAATGTAGATGATATTCGCTATGAGTCTGGTGAATCCATTGACCAACTCTTCCGTCAGGAATTTAAGGCCTAAGCAAAGGAGATTATTATGTTTTGGAATTTAATTCGCTACGAATTTAAAAATGTTAACAAGTGGTATTTAGCCCTTTACGCTGCCGTTCTAGCCCTTTCTGCCCTTATCGGAATACAGACACAACATTATAACAATCTACCTGTCAAAGAAAGTCAACCTACTATGCTACTTTTTCTAGCTACAGTCTTTGGTGGCTTGATGCTTACACTTGGAATTTCAACCATCTTCTTGATTATTAAACGATTCAAAGGAAGTGTCTATGACCGACAAGGCTATCTGACTTTAACCTTGCCAGTTTCTGAACACCATATCATCACAGCCAAACTAATCGGTGCCTTTATCTGGTCGTTGATTAGCACTGCTGTCTTACTCCTATGTATCTATATTATCTTATTGTCAACAAATTATAATGAAGTTCAACTTTCTACTCTTCTGTCATTTGTTGGAGAACATTTTACCGGCTTTGGTCTTACTGTCTTATCCTTCCTGCTTAGTACAATTTCATTTATCCTCTGCATTTACTTGGCCATTTCCATCGGACAACTTTTCAACGAATACCGTACAGCACTCGCTGTTGCAGCCTACATTGGTATCCGAATCGTCATTGGAATTATAGAAGTCTTCTTCAATACCAGTGCTAACTTCTATGTCAATTCACTTGCAGGATTTAATGATAATTTCTATATGGGAGCAGGTACGGGCATTTTTGAAGAACTCATTTTCATAGCTATCTTTTACCTCGGAACCTACTATATCTTGAAAAACAAGGTTAATTTACAATAAAAAATGCCCAGCTAAAAAGCTGGGTTTTGATTTAACTCAATATCAAACTGGCTACGATAGGGCTGACAAAGACATAGAGAATACCGGTGACACCAATAGCCAAACCACCCATGGCTCCTGCTACAGAGCCGTATCGAAAGGCTGTTCCTGTTCCGACTGCATGGCCTGTTCCTCCAAGGGAAAGACCAACAGCTACTGGGTCGTCAATTTTCAACCACTTCAAAAGGGTTGGGCCGATAACACTGGTTAAAATCCCAGTTGCCACTACAACGACCAAGGTCACAGTCGTCAAACCTTGCAATTTTTCTGTGATTCCCACTGCCATAGCGGTTGTTACTGACTTAGGAAAGAGAGAAATGGCTAGGAAAAAGTCCATTCCAAAAATCTTTGCTACAAGGGCCGTGAAAGAGGTATTAACAACTACTGCTAACAGACTACCAAAGAGAATACTCCGTGCATGGTGCTTCATCAAGTGAAAACTCTTATAAAGCGGAATCCCTAGAGCCACGGTCGATGGGACAATCAAGTTGTTCAGATAAACCCCACCTTGGTAGTAATCTTGGTAAGAAATACCCGTCACTTTTAGAAAGATGATAATGAAAACAGCTGACAAAAGCAAGGGCGTTGTCAATGGATGGGGAAAACGTCTGTAAATCAGCATTCCTACTAGATAAGCTAGGATAGACAGGGCAAGCCCAAACAGGGGATTGGAAACAAATTCACTCATTTGGCATCTCCTTTCTCATAATCTCCCTCAAACCGTCGTTTGATAAACTGAACTACCAAGGCTATGAGGATAACATTGATGACTGCTGCAAAAAAGACAATCAAAACAATTGGCAAAAGATAGGGAGCAATCACATCAAACTTTTCCATGATTCCCACTGCTGGCGGCAAAAAGAGAATGGTCATATTGGCCAGCAAGAAATTCCCCACCATATTGACATGCCTGGTTCTCAGCCACTTGAATTGTAGGGCTAGAAAAAGAATAATCAAACCGATAATACTGCCTGGGATGGGCAAGTGAAAGAAACTGGAAATCCCCTCTCCGATTAGAGAAATCACAAAGAGAATCATTAATTGAACATATAATTTCATCCTAAACTCCACGAAATAGACTTCTTGCATACCAGTTTACTCTTTTTTCAGAAAATTTCAAGGAAATGCACAAGAGATAATAAAAATTAGAAAGGAAAGGGGATACAAACAATTCTTGACTTGTGAAAACAGGCATGATTTAGGATAAAAGATGCCAGCGTCTTTCTTGCCAGCTCTTTTGAAAAGTAGTATAATTATTGCATGCGCAATCATCTTGTGATGCATAGACTGTCCGTAAATGGACTTTCTTCTATTTACAACTCTAAAAAGAAAGGAGATACTATGACCTATTTGGAAAAATGGTTTGACTTCAATCGGCGTCAGAAAGAAATTGAAGGTCTCTTGGAAGAGACCATTGCCCTGCAGAGTGAACAAAGTCTGACCTTGAAAGAGTTCTACCTCCTCTACTATCTGGACTTGGCTCAAGAAAAATCTCTACGCCAGATTGATCTGCCAGATAAGCTTCATCTGAGCCCGAGCGCTGTTTCTCGGATGGTGGCTCGCTTGGAAGCCAAAAATTGCGGTCTACTTAGTCGCAGGTGTTGTGATCAAGATCGACGCTCTAGCTTTATCTGCCTGACAAGTGATGGGCAAAAGACACTAGCCACTCTACAAAAGGCTGTTGAAGAGAGCCTGGAAACTGGTTTGGATTTCTTGATTTAAGATGATTTTAGAAAAAAAGTTGCGTGCGCAATCATTTTTCTTGACATTCTCTTTTACAAGGAGTAAAATAAAATCATCATTAAACAAAGGAGTTTTAAACATGATTGAAATTACCTATCTAGATGCCAGCAAGAACGAAAGAACTGTAACTTTCGAGTCTTATGAAGACTTTGATCGTTCACAACAAGCTTGCCTTATCGGCGTCGCAGACTACTACCCCGTCCAAAAATTAACTTACAACGGTCATGATTTGGACTACCATGGGACTTATGGAGATATCTTCTTCTATCTCAAGAAACAAGATTTAAGCCAATATAACTAAAAAAGGAGAAATACAATGGCAAAAGCAATTACAGATGCAACATTCGAACAAGAAACTAAAGACGGTTTGGTCTTGGTAGACTTCTGGGCAACTTGGTGTGGTCCATGTCGTATGCAAGGTCCAATCTTGGATAAATTGTCTGAAGAACTTTCAGAAGATGTTTTGAAAATCGTTAAAATGGACGTTGATGAAAATCCAAACACAGCTCGTGCTTTTGGAATCATGTCTATCCCAACTCTTCTCTTCAAAAAAGACGGCCAAGTAGTGAAACAAGTTGCAGGTGTTCACACAGCAGAACAAATCAAGGCCATCGTTGCTGAATTGAGCTAATCATATTAGAGACCAAGTACTTTCTTTGGTCTCTTTTTTCTTGCCCTTTGCCATTTTTCAAAAAATATGCTAGACTGTAGATAGAATATTACGATGTTTGGGACATGCCATCGCTAAAAAAAACCTCTACTTGGTATTTTTTAGCTCCCTCAAGGGAGCTTTTTGCGTGCTCTGAACATTCCCCATTTTGGAAGGAGTACTATGAAACGTCAATCAGCCTTGGTCGTCTTTAGTGGCGGTCAAGATTCCACAACCTGCCTCTTTTGGGCTAAAGAACACTATGAAACTGTTGAAGCCGTCACCTTTGCCTACGGCCAACGCCATCATCTCGAAATTCAAGTCGCTGAAAAAATTGCTAAGGAACAAGGCATTCGTCATCATATCCTCGATATGTCGCTACTGGGACAAATCACTGAAAATGCCCTGACCTCTGATCTGGAAATTGAGCAAAAAGAGGGAGAGGTTCCCAATACCTTTGTTGACGGTCGAAACCACCTCTTTCTATCCTTTGCGGCAGTTCTTGCTAAGCAACGAGGCATTAAAGATATCGTGACAGGTGTCTGCGAGACAGACTTCTCAGGCTACCCCGATTGTCGAGATGTCTTTGTCAAATCTCTTAATGTTACCCTCAACCTGGCCATGGATTACGACTTTGTTATCCAAACACCTCTCATGTGGCTAGACAAGGCTGAAACTTGGGAATTAGCCGACCAACTCGGTGCCTTTGACTATGTTCGTGAAAAGACCTTAACCTGCTACAACGGGATTATCGGAAGTGGCTGTGGAGATTGTCCAGCCTGCCACCTACGTCAACATGGCCTAGATGTCTATCTCTCACAGAAAGGAGAGGGCTAATGTTTTTTGCACCCAAAGAAATCAAACAGGAAACCGGGGAGTCTCTTGTCTACAATCCTCACAGAACCTTGGTATCAAAAGAGTTTACCTTCGATGCTGCCCACCACCTCTTTCACTATGAGGGAAAATGTAAATCCCTTCATGGTCACACCTATCATCTGCAGATTGCTGTTAGTGGATTTTTAGATGAACGTGGCATGACCTACGATTTCGGAGATATCAAAGCAATCTACAAGAACTACTTAGAGCCCCACTTAGATCATCGCTATCTAAACGAAACCCTTCCCTATATGAACACGACTGCTGAAAATATGGTTTACTGGATTTTCCAAACCATGAGTCAAGAATTGCCAGACGAACGTGGTCTCCGTTTGGAATACGTTCGCCTCTATGAGACTCCGACTGCCTTTGCGGAGTTTAGACGGGAGTGGTTAGATGACTAGGGAACGTGTCCTCAAACTACCAGTTCTGGAAATTTTCGGCCCAACCTTTCAAGGCGAAGGTCGTGCTATTGGGCAGAAAACCATGTTTGTCCGCACTGCAGGTTGCGACTACCACTGCGACTGGTGCGATTCTGCCTTTACATGGGATGGCTCTGAAAAACCAACTCGCATGACAGCTGACGAAGTCATTGCTGCCTTGGATAAATTAGGGAGCTACGACTATGTAACCCTATCTGGGGGAAATCCTGCTATCCTAGCAGCCAATATGGCCGAATTGGTCACCAAGCTCAAGGAACGCGGTGTCACTCTGGCTGTTGAGACCCAAGGCTCCCGATGGCAAAATTGGTTGAAAGACATCGATCAGGTCACTCTGAGTCCCAAACCTCCTTCATCAAAGATGGAAGTCAACTTTGAAACCTTGGACTTTATCGTTTCCCAACTAGAGCCAGACAAGGTCACCTTTAAAATACCTGTCTTTGACGATGCCGATTTGGCCTTTGCCAAAGGGATTCAAGAGCGCTACCAACCAGATGTTCTCTTCTTATCGGCTGGAAATCCTGAGCCCAAGGCCACAGGCAATATTATCCAAGACCAACTGGACCGTCTCAAAGAACTCTGGGAACGCGTCGCTGCCGACGATAGTTGGGGCAATGTCCGCGTTCTTCCTCAACTCCATACCCTCCTCTACGATAATCAACGTGGTGTTTAAGATTAGAAAGAAAAAATCATGTCACAACAAGAAGAAATGAAAAACCTTAGCCTACTGGGCAACAAAGAAACCAACTACATTTTTGAATATCAACCAGAAGTCCTCGAATCCTTTGACAATCGTCATGTGGAAAATGACTATTTCATCAAATTTAACTGTCCTGAATTTACCTCACTTTGCCCAATCACTGCTCAGCCAGACTTTGCGACGATTTATATTTCCTACATTCCTGACAAGCTCTGTGTCGAGTCAAAATCCCTCAAACTCTACCTCTTTAGCTACCGAAATCACGGAGATTTCCACGAAAACTGTATCAACACTATTGGGAAAGACTTGGTCAACTTGCTAGACCCTCGCTATTTGGAGGTTTGGGGAAAATTTACTCCGCGCGGTGGCATTTCAATCGACCCCTACTACAACTACGGTAAGCCTGGAACTAAGTATGAAGGCTTGGCAGAACAACGCCTCTTCCAACACGACCTTTATCCAGAGAAAATTGACAACCGTTAAACTCAAACTCAATGAAAATCAAAGAGCAAACTAGGAAGCTAGCCGCAGGTTGCTCAAAGCACTACTTTGAGGTTACAGATAGAACTGACGAAGTCAGTAACATATACCTACGGCAAGGTGAAGCTGACGTGATTTGAAGAGATTTTCGAAGAGTATCATACGAAAAAGCCCTGTTCCTCAAAATGAGGAGCAAGGCTTTTTGAGTTTCAATTATTCTTCTGTTACAAGGAAGTTTTTCGCAACAAGAGCTGCAAGAACACCACCAACGATTGGCGCAAGGATGAAAATCCAAACTTGTTGAAGAGCTGCGCCACCTACCAAAACAGCTGGTGCCAAGCTACGAGCTGGGTTTACTGAAAGTCCAGTAATGTTCAATCCCACAAGAATCATCGCCATCAAGGACAAACCGATTACCAAACCAGCAATAGCACCATTTCCCTTGCTTTCTGAAGTCACAGTCATGATAACCAAAACAAACAAGAAAGTTGCGATAACTTCAAACAAGAAACCACTAAAGACAGTGACACCGTTTGCCAAGGCATTTTCACCAAGACTAGCAGTTGACATACCTGAGTTAGACAAGAGGAAGAATACCGCAGCTGACGCAAGAAAAGCTCCAACTACTTGTCCAAGGATGTAGTTTACAAGCTCTGAAGATGACAAACGTTTGTTTACAAACATAGCAATCGAAACAGCTGGGTTCAAGTGAGCACCTGAAACATTTCCGATTGAGTAGGCTGCAACTACGATTGCCAGACCAAAGGCAAAGGCGATTCCAAGGTGACCTAGGCCATCAAGACCATTTCCAAAAACAACAGCTCCTGTTCCGACGAACACAAGCATGAACGTACCGATTAACTCAGCGACAAATTTTTTCATTTTCTTTCTCCTTTTTTCAAAAACTAGATACTAGTCTATAAAAAGAGGGAAAGGGTTTCAAGAGAATTGATTGGAAATTGTTTGGAAATCATAGAACTATTAGCTAATCTCTAGTATTGAAAAGACTGGATAGCTTCTTTCAAGTCATCTTGTAAACTATTTCTCTGGTCAAGTTGGACATAGACTTCCAACAGACAGGATCTGAAGTTGGAAAATTTATAAAAATCTTCCCTTTCTTCTATCGGAAAGTCAACAGTTTTTATCCAAGAAGCTACTTGCTCTTGCTTCAACTTCCCTTGTAAAATAGGTTCATAGATCACTCTTGCTAAACGCCAATCCTCATCATCTGTAAAGCGAATCGAAATTCTTTTAAATAGTTGGCCAAGTATATCAAATACTTCATGAACTCTATTTTTAGGAAAGTCTGGATGACAAACCACCTCTGTTAGTAAATCGGCTCCATGTGCAAAAGCATGAACCCAACCATACTGACTTGAAAAACCTGTTGTATCCTTTTCTTTTGAAAGATAGTACAAACCTTGATTTAAAAGGACATTACGAATTTCTGATTGTAATCCCTGATAAAAAACCGATTGCTGGTTGGCATCAGCAGACAAGAGATTTGCATAAATAAGCGCCCTAAAAGAACGTTCAAGGGTTGACAAGCCTACCTTATCAATCTCTTTGTCTAGTCCTCCATCAGATAAAATTTCCTCAGCAATGAAATGAAATTGTTCCTGTGTAAATAGCTCTTCCTGAATCCCTCTAGCAAAGCTTGTAAAAACAAGGTCATCGCGAATTTCTGGAGAAGGATCTCCCAAATGATCAAGTAGCCACTGGATTCCCTCCTGGTTATAACTTGGTTTTTCTTCTGCTATTTTTCTAAGTAACTCTTGATACATGGTCAATACCTCTACATTTCTAGCAACTGTTCAAAAAGCCGTCCCAAGATAACTTTCTATCTTATTCTTTTTGAGATAGAGTTTTTCCTGCAGCAATTGCATCGGCCTCTGTCATCTCGACAACATTAGATTTAATAGTTTTTGAAGGCATTCTATCCTTACTATACCAATAAACTTTTGATTTTCCATGGTTTGCAACATAGACAATTCTATCTTGCTGTTGGGCTTTAGTATCAGCTTCACGTGCAATTCTTTTCTCTTCTTCTTTTTGAGAAATTAAAGACTCAACTGCATCTATCCTACCAAGTAATTCTGCCTTTTTATCATTATTTTCAATCTGATTAACTGTTTCTTTAGCAGACTTCACTTGACTTGCATCTTGACTTTCTTCCAATTGTTTGACTAAGGTTTCACCTTTTTCTTGCAACTCATTTGCAGCTTTTTCTTTGGCAATTCTCTCTTCTTCTGCTTTTTCTTTAGCTTTTTTCTCTTCTTCAACTCGTTTTGCTTCTTCTGTACTAGATGAAGCATCGGTTGTTGACTCTACTTTAGCAGTGGATGCCGCAGTTTGCTTAGTTTCTGATTGAGAAGATGAAATTTTCTTTGTGACTGTCGGAGTTTGAAGAGAAACTACAATAAAACTAACAACAAAAAGTCCTATCATTAAATTTCTTTTTCGAATATCTGGTACTTTCTTTACAAAATACCAAATACCAACTCCGCTCAAAACAAGATAGAGAGTAGGAAGAGCAATCAATAAAATGATTCCCAACAAGACTAGGCCTATTTTTATAAAACGTATTCTTTGTGAATCCTGCTCCAGCCATTTTTTAATTCTGTTCATATCCTTATCCTAAATTCCCCCTACTCTCCCAACTGGGCACTGTAGGCGATAATCTGGTCAACTGTGTCAGACAAGAATTGGATTGTATCACGGAGTGGTTTATCTGTTGAAATATCAGCTCCGATAATCATGGCTGACTCAAGCGGTGTCTTGCTACCTCCTGATTTGAGGAGATTGAGCCAGTCTTCAGCTCCAGTTTCTGAATGTTTCAGATGAAGGTAACCTGCAGTCGAGATAACAAGACCAGCAGAGTAAGTGTAGCTATACAAACCCATGTAGTAGTGAGCTTGTCGCATCCAAGTCAAAGCCGCATCGTCGTCAATCTCAATGGCATCTCCCCAGAAATCCGTCAAAACTTCCTTCATAATGCTATTGAGTTTGCTTGCCCCGAAGGTTTCTCCTTCTTCAATCAATGTATACACCTTACGCTGGAAGGCTGCTTCCAAGAGGTGCGTAATAAAGTTATGGAAGTAGGTGTCTGTTAAGCGGTGAGCCAGAGCGAAGCGTTTTTGACGAGGGTCGTCAGATTGGTGCTCCAAGTAATCACTGAGAAGCAATTCATTGAAAGTTGACGGCGCTTCAACATAGTAGGTCGACATGTGGGCATTAAAGTAGCTTTGATGATTATCTGAAAAGATGAATTGACCAGAATGCCCGATTTCATGAATCAAGGTATAAACATCGCTCAAACGACCAGTCCAGCTCATGAGGACATAAGGATGCACGCGATATGGATCCGCCGCATATCCACCAGAATCCTTGCCACTATTGGCCGCAAAGTCAACCCAGCGCTCTTCTTGATAGCGAGCAACTTCCTGACAATATTCTTGCCCCAAAGGTTCTACCGACTTCATGACCAAATCATAGGCATCATCAATGCTCACTTCAGGATTGAGGGCGCTGTCCAAGTCCAATTTCCAGTCAGCAAAGGTCATCTTTTCAAGACCATTAACCTTGGCAACATGCTTGAGGTATCTCTGAGCAACGGGCGCAAAATCCTTCATGATGAGGTCAATCTGACGATCAAACATAGCACGGTCCACTTCTTGCTCAGCTAGAAGATAATCAAAGACTGAGTCGTAACCCTTCATATCTGCTAGTAGTTTTTCAGACTTGATTTGGGCTAGATAGGCTGCTGCAGCCGTATTTTGGTGCTTACGAAGACCTTCTGAGAAGGAACGGAAGGATTTCTCACGGACCTCAGCGTCCTCATGGTTTTGGTAGAAATTCTCATAAGTAACAAAGCTGTTTTTGTAGGTCTTACCATGAGCTTCAAAGTCAGCCATTTCAAAATCCCCAGCTCGCATCTTAGTGTAAATATCCTGCGGACTGTAGAAAACCTCGCCGAGATTGGTCAAGGCCTTCTCCACATCAGCCCCTAAATAGTGGGCTTTTTTGATTTTGGCCTGACGAATGGCAGCTGTTAAATGAGGCAATTTACCCAAACGGTCCAAGACTTCCTCATCTGCTACCATCAAGGCATCGTCAAAGAAGGTCAGAGCTACGCTGGCGTCTGTTTCAAATTCCATCCCAGCTTGGGCAATGTTGGCAAATTCGTCATTGCTATAGTCTGTCGTCTGAGGCATAAAGCCATAGTTGCCAATATGGCTCATCTGAATGTAGATTTGTTCCAATTCCGCAAAGGCCTTCTCGAAATCTTCAAAAGTGTGAAGATTGCCATTGTAGTCACGGCTAAACTGGTTGATGTCTTCACGAGCCTTCTCGATTGCACGCAAGAAATCCTCACGGTCTTGGTATAGGGCTGTTAAATCCCAAAGTTCCTTCTCTGGAAATTCTGAACGGTGTTTTTGTTCCATTTTCTTCCTCTTATTTCTCTAATTCTAATAAAACACTAAGGGCTGATAAGGCGTAAAGCGGTGCTGTTTCTGCTCGCAAAATACGAGGACCAAGACCTGCCAAGACTGCTCCCTTAGCTTCAAAACTTTCGATTTCTGCAGGTGACAGACCACCTTCTGGACCAAAGATAAAGAGCAATTTGGCTCCCTTCTCGAGTCCATTAACTGCTTGTAAAAGCGCAGCGGCTTCTCCTTCTTTGGCCGACTCTTCATAAGCCACTACGATAGAGTCAAATTGGTCCAGTTGAGCTAGAAAGTCTGATTTTTTCTCGAAAAGTGTGACACTTGGTACTAGATTACGCTTGCTTTGTTCTGCTGCTCCAAGGGCAATTTTTTCTAGTTTTTCAACCTTTTTACCCAATTTTTTGCCATCCCATTTGGCAACGGACCAGTCGGCAGGAAAGGCCCAGATTTGGCTGGCTCCGAGCTCGGTTACTTTTTGAGTGATAAACTCCAGCTTGTCCCCCTTGGGAAAGCCGGATGCAATGGTCACTTGGACTGGCAGTTCCACATTGCCAGCCAATTCTTGGACCAACTCAAACTGACGGGCTTCCACATCCAGCACACGCGCCAAGCGCTTAATTCCATCATCAAAGACCAAAGTAACCTCATCATCTTCTTTCAAGCGCATAACCTGAAACATATGCTTGCTGGTTTCCTTGTCCTCGATGGTGACAGGAGAGATGGCACTCCCCTTGACAAAATACTGCTGCATGCTAGCCTCCAATCACACCTGAAATATCCTTAGTTTTTTTGAAAACACAGGCATTCCATTCCCCTTGAACCATGTGGGTTTCAAGGAAAAATCCAGCTGACTCAGCCGACTCGCGCACCATGTCCCACTTGTCCTTGATAATCCCACTCATGATGAGGTAGCCTTCGTCCTTAACCAAACGATAGGCATCGTCTGTCAGATGAATGAGGATATCCGCCAAGATATTAGCTACAATCACATCTGCCTCAATCTCAACTCCCTTAAGCAAGTCTCCTGCTGCTACATGGATGTTTTCCATACCAGGGTTGAGCTCAATATTTTCCTGAGCAACACGAACTGCCACATCATCTAGGTCATAGGCGAAAATTTCCTTAGCACCAAGCAGCGAGCTGGCAATAGAGAGAACCCCTGAACCAGTCCCCACATCTAGCACCGTTTCGCCACCACGAAGGACCTGCTCCAAGGCAAAGAGGCTCATCTTAGTGGTTGGATGGGTCCCAGTTCCGAAGGCCATACCAGGATCCAGCTTGATAATCTTTTCTCCCGCAGTCGCCTCATAGTCTGTCCAAGATGGCACGATGGTCAAATCATGAGTGATACGAGCTGGTTCATAGTATTTCTTCCAGTTGTCTGCCCAGTCTTCCTCAGCCAAGGCAGTGGTCCCCATTTTGACCTCTCCCAAGTCCATAAAATCTGTCAATTCTGCTAGGCGAGCCTGCAAATCCGCCTCAACCACTGCCACATCAACCGTATCAGGATAGTAGGCTGTTACAACGATTTCTTCTTGCTGCTCAACCTCTGGGAAAATCTCACCAAAACGATCCACATTTCCCACATAGTCCATGCTGTCTTCAATCGCAACACCTTGCGCTCCTAGCTCAATCAAGAGATTAGAGACCAGCTCCTCTCCCTCACGCTTCACTGTAACTTTTAACTCTTGCCATGTTTCCATAAATTTTTTCCTTATCAATCTATTAATTCTTCTAATTCTTTTAAAGTTCTTCCATCCTGATTTTTCCAATCAGTTCGACCGTTCGTTTGCATACCCAGCAAAAAAGCCGCTGCATAAGAAGGGCTAGAAAAGAGTTGTTTTTCTTTTAACACTCCATCTTGAATGACCCGAGAAGCTATTAAATTCTGACGCATTTCTTTTAAACTTGCTGGAAGGTATGGAGAATCCTTTATTTCTACTTGACTTCCTTCTAAAACAACAAAACCTTCAGTTGTCCGTTCACAAGTTGCTTCTATTACTTTGTTAGATTTCTTAGTTTTACGCTTTAAATAAAGATAAGTTGAATGATTATCAGTCAAATCTTGACTAACTTCCTTTGTCATTGGAACAAAAACACGATAACCTAGAGTGCCGATAATCATTAGCGTATTTTCAACAATTTCATCCAGTTCAGATTCCTTTTCCTCAGTTACATTACCAGGATTTGGATCATTCCCATTTTTCACAATGTAGCGACCAGCTTCTTTAGCAAGTTGAGTAAATTTATTTTCCAAATAGCTAATTTCTGTTGGACCGAAAGAATTGTTTTGAGTTGTTAGAATGATGACATCATTAAAATAATCTGCATGAGTATCACGGGTATGCTCTTGAATTCGCAACAATACCCCTTCACCATTTTTCCGAGTTGTCGCCTGACCAATATAGGTCACATCTTTCTGTTTATCTTCATCTCGACCAAATAAGAAATAAATACCACTTTGTTTCATTTCATCACGCGACTTTAAATCTCCCAACTGAATACGAGGTATTTTGTAAATCACTCCCGTCCAATTTGACAAAGTACATTTGATTTTTCCAGTCACTTCACCATCCATGAGAAACATATTGATATTTTTGCTACGCTTCGCCATTTATCAAACTTCCTCCATATAATCTCTCACTCTATCCTGCAACTGAGGTACAACTTGACTGGAACTAAGAAATTCCTCAACATTCATGAGCTGATAACCCTGTCCTTCATCACCAAAGGTGATATTGTCAAATTGCTCCTGTGTCAACAGACCGACTAGAAATACAGATTGTTTATCCGCAAAAAGCATACTTGGATAAACCTTCGCCCAAAGTAGACAATCCTCAGTCAAATGAATTCCCAGTTCTTCATAAACTTCACGCGCCACACATTCAAAAGGACTTTCATCCCCCTCTCGCCCACCACCGGGCAGTTCCCACATATTGGGCCAGGGAATGCTTGCCTTATCATCGCGTAAGATAGTCAGAAGCTTATCTCCACAAAACAAAGCAATCTTACAGCCTGTGAAATCAGAAATCTCTATTTCCATATTAGACTCCTTCGGTTAATTCCTTTTCCAGCTCAGCTAACCAGTTTTGATAATAGATTTTCTCATCCCGTAACATCCGGCTGCTATTCATTTTATGTCTAGCAATCTTCATAGCCTTGTGAGTTTGAACTACATCTTTCTTTACCTTAAATTGATACCAGGCTTGAATGACCTGCATATCTGCTGTTTTAATAGATAAAAAGGATTTGACCCCTCGAATACTTGCATATTCTTCCGCTTTCTTATTATCTCCTTCCATCAGAGCAACTTGAAGAAGGTATATTTGAGAAATAGTTTTAGACATTGGATTATCTGTTTTCTCTAACACAGACTGAAACTGTTGCTTTGCAAGCTCTATATTATCATCCAATATAAATACCAATCCCTGAAGAGTCTGAACACTTTCTGCAAAACTCCCTCTCGCATCCTCATCAACAGGCATGGTAAAGTCTTTCAAGTCATATTCTTGAGGAGCTAACAAGGTCTGGGCAGAATGCCTCAACACCATGTAGGCGTATTTGGTATTTTCAGGGTGTTGTAGCAATTCCCAGATTTTTGCTCCATCGGTGATACCGACTGGCAAAGCATTGTTTAGGAAGAAAGACAAATTAAGAAAAATCCAAGTACCAGCAAAATACCAGCTTCTTGTCAAAAATCCAAACAATATCGCCAATAATATTAAGCTAAGATGAACCATCAAGCCTCCTGAAAGCATCAGGATGATTCTTTGGTCGCTTTCATCTTCTTTCAATCCAATATACTGAGCACCAACATTTTTCATAACGGCTGTTCGACTAAGATAAAACCTGCCTGACTTTTTGGTCAAAAGAAAATGTCCTAATCCAAAAGCCACCAGCCGATAGCCTGTCAAGTAGCCACAAAAAGCATGACCCAGCTCATGAAGAATAAAAATTAAATACATGCTTAGAAGAGCAAAGGAATAACCAATAGTGAAGGCTAAAACTGCGGAATACCCCAACTCTGCAAATGCGATAGTTCCACAAGCAAAAGCTAGCATAATAAAGACAAAGGCTAGCACATAAACCAAATAAGTCCCAATTTTTTTCATAAAACCTCCAACCAACTCCTAGTATCTCGGATAAGGATAAAATTCCCCTTCTTCCAAGCCGACTTTTCCTTCTTCAAAGACTTCTTGGTTCCATTCCATGACAAATTCTTCGGCTTCTGGGTCTTCCAAAAAGTCCATGAGGGCATCTAGTCCAACCTCGGCAGTATCTTTAAGGAATAGCGCAAAATAAGCTAAAAATTCGCGAGAAAATCCTTTTTTTGGAAGATAAGGTATGACAGTCAAATAGTCTTCCTCATTGACGGTTGATTTGGCAGGATTGTAGAAAAGAACTGCTTCTTCAAAGAGAATGTCATCTGACGAAACCTCTCCGTCCTCATCCACCATCTCCACACCTGTAGCGTTTTGCGCTTCCAATAGAAAACTCACTTCAACTGCGTGGTTACGCTTGTCCCAACTAATCTCAAAGTCAAAGGGAAAGTTCTTCTCCAACTCTTCCTCTAAAACATCTAAAAATCCATATGTTGCCATTTTGTCCTCTTTCTATGCGACTCTTAAATCGCCCCGATTGCTCGGAAATATGCTAAAATAGATACTACCATCTTACCACAAAATTATTTTATGTCCTAATTATACCATATTACCTCATTTAAACCCTTGGTATTAGTGATTTTCTTAAACGGTTGATTTCCTTATTTTTTCCAAAAACTCAACACAAAAAGCCCTCGAAAGGGCTAGCAAATCTATAGGATCAATAGACAAGTAACCAGCACAATTAGGAGTGCTTTTTTTATTGACTATTCCCACGATGTCACACTTAATCTTAGGCTTGAATTTTCTTATCTGCAATAGCGTCTGTCAAAGTCTGAGAAAAGTTAAGTCCCATTTCTCGTCCCAACTTATCTGCCCATCTTGGTATGGTCAAGGTCTTTTTAATGGGTTCCTGACTTCCTAAATACTCTGATACATCAACAGATACCATAGAAATAAAAGATTTATCAAGGTCATAGGTTGACACGAAATCTTCATCATCTTTAAAAGGATCATTATCAATTAAAGACAAGCTATTGATATCTGATGGCTGGGGCAAGTCTTCATCACTCTCTATCAAATCTGCAACAGTTATGCCTAACCACTCTGAACCCATAGCCAGAGCCTCAGAAATCCCCTCTCCTTGTGTCGCTGAGTATTCAAAATCCGGGAAATGGACAAAATAAGTCGCTTCTGCTCCGTCTGTATCGTCATAATAAAATAAAGCTGGATACGTAACTAACATCTCACTACCTCCATATCAAAAAGCAGGGGCTGAATTTTACAACCCAGCTTGCTTTCTTATCCCTCTTTCAGTGTACTTATTCAGCTCACCATGAGGGATTGTGATAGGTCTTTCTCCTTGCTTCTCCATTTTAATATGGGAACCTTTACCGCCTCTAGTCTTTATCCAACCATGGGCCGTAAGGAGTTTAACCATCTCTTTTTGTGTCATAGGCATAGCGCTTTTACCTCCTGACAACACCATTATAACACGTGCTACACGTATTGTAAAGGAGTGATACTTATTATTCTCTTATACATAAAATCCCCTAGATGTGGTTCTAAGGGAAGCCTTATATAAACGGATAGACAGAACTATCAGAGTTCCTGCTTTTCTCGACCCACTAGAAATGGCGCGATTCAATCTTAACATTACTTCTCCTCTCTTCATTAAAAAATGATTATCACCCAAAATTATATTACGATTTTTATAAAAGACTAGCAAAAACTACTAAATCAATACATTCAGCAGACGAGAAACTTGCATTGTCAGATAAACTGTTTTATCATTTACCATACTTTATTCATTAGTAATATCACTTGATTTGAAGTATAATATTGGAAAGGAAATCAGTAATGAATTTAGAACAATATTTAGGAAAAGAAATTAGGGTTGTTTTTGTTGACGGTCAAATTTTAGAGAGTCATTGTAATAGCTTTACAGGGAAACTTGATACAGAAGATGAACTCTATGATGAAATTAAAATAAGAACAGATAAATATCCATATGTTGGATTTAATGAATCTGAAATCGCATCAATAGAGTTAACTCAAGACGGTATTACAAAATAACAGGAGTTGTTTATCATGAATAAAACTAAAAAAGAAAATTTAATTTTCATTGATGGTTGGGAGCATGTGCATTGCCCTGTATGTGGAACTTTAGTAGAAACTTATGATATTTGCGATGTTTGTCATTGGCAAAATACGGGAGCATTTAATATCGATGGCGGTCCTAATAAAATAACGCTTGCTGAAGCAAAAATGGCTTATAAAAGGAAAAACGACATAAATGAATCACAAAAGACTTGGGTAATTGATGGATATTTATGGCTACATTGCCCTGTTTGCGGAACTGAAGTTATGGACTATGATATCTGTGACGTCTGTCGTTGGCAAAATACGGGTATTATAAATATTGACGGTGGCCCTAACAAGATGACTCTCGCAGAAGCCAAAGAAGCTTACGCAAGGAGAAAAATCGTAAAAATTCTAGAATTTGATACAGTGTTGTTAAAAAACGGTCAAACGGCGACAATTGTCGAAAAGTTAAGTGAAGATACTTTTATTGCTGACATAGGAGATTCCCCGAAAGACTGGGATACCATAACAATTACAATCAATGATATTGAAAAAGTAGTGTATTGAAATAGCTAATATATTTGTATAGTGTTGGGAGTAACCTTAAATGAATAAGACTGGAAAAGAGAATTTAATCATTATTAACGGTAGCAAATATGTCCATTGTCCAGTATGTGGGACTGTTACAGCAGTGTATGACATCTTGACGTCTGTCAGTGGCAAAATACAGGAGAAACTAATATAGATGGCGGCCCTAATGAAATGACACTTGCAGAAGCCAAAGAAGCTTACGCAAAAGGGAATTCCAATAATATAAAATATATAGCTACTATTTCACTTTTCAACCATGTTTATAATTTCTTTTAAGCTTGGTTTGGTTTTTCTAATTCTATCCCATGACCTCATTTTTAAAAAAATCCCTAAATAGATGCCATTTATCTTTGGTAATTCGTTAGAAAGATTGTATTTCTCTCTAATCTCATCTTTATGACTTTCTACAAATTTGCTACGAGGTAAGCAATAAAAAATACCTTCCCCAAAATAACTTAAATCTTCATCAGATAGTTCAATAAGCTCTTCAGGTTTTACAAAAATCGCTCTATTCACTCTATCTTTGCCACTGGCAAAGGCTTTCTCCACAAACCTTTTATCTAGTCCCATCTTTATTTAACTCTCTCAAATTGTTTTAGTTCCAGAACAGTCAGTTCTTTAAATTCTTTTCCTGTTTCGTTTAAATATTTGTTAATTTTTCCAAGATTGTATTTCATAGGTGCTGATTTCACTCCATTTGGTAAACCAACTAGTCCGTCAAGTTCCATAAATGACTTATTTTCAAGTAGCTTTGAATTTGAAGTATTCATCTAGTTCCATTTTCTCCTTTTCAAATATTGCTATCTAAATTTATATCTACTATGTACTTTACCAAGAAAACTTCCTAACTTGGTAATTCCATTATTTCCACTACTTATCACCTCTCTTTTCATTATAGTTCATGCAATAACATTTAGCAATATTATTTCTCAAGTCAGCACTTCCACTTCTTTAGGCTCAACTATCCTATTTTGAGTTTTAAGGGAAATCCATTATCTCATGCTGATGCCTCTCCTCATTAAATTAAATAGTCAAAAAGATTCTATCTCACACCCTGAATATTACAAAACCATTGAAATATCACAACTAATAGGCTAGAATGGACATAGTAAGATATATTAGATGAGTCATTCTACTCAAAAAATATGACACTAAAATCCACGTTAGAAAGGACTGCTATGCCAGACAATCTCGCGCTTCGCATGCGCCCTAAAACCATAGACCAGGTCATCGGTCAGGAGCATCTGGTCGGACCTGGAAAAATCATCCGCCGCATGGTGGAAGCCAACCGCCTGTCTTCCATGATTCTCTACGGACCTCCTGGAATCGGCAAGACCAGTATTGCTTCTGCCATCGCTGGGACTACTAAGTATGCCTTTCGTACCTTCAATGCGACAGTTGACAGTAAAAAACGACTGCAAGAAATCGCGGAAGAGGCTAAATTTTCCGGGGGTCTCGTCCTATTGCTAGACGAGATTCATCGTCTAGACAAGACCAAGCAAGACTTCCTCTTGCCTCTCTTGGAAAGTGGACTGGTCATCATGATTGGCGCTACGACTGAAAATCCTTTCTTCTCTGTCACTCCTGCCATTCGTAGCCGAGTTCAAATTTTTGAGTTGGAACCTCTGTCTAACCAAGACATCAAAGAGGCTCTGCAAATAGCTCTAAGTAACCCTGAGCGTGGTTTTGATTTTCCAGTAGAACTAGATGAGGATGCGCTGGATTTTATTGCTACCTCTACAAACGGAGACCTTCGCTCTGCCTTCAACTCACTGGATTTGGCAGCTCTCTCTACCCCTGAGAATGATAAGGGCATCCGCCACATCACCCTCGACATCATGGAAAATAGCCTGCAGCAGAGCTACATCACTATGGATAAGGATGGAGATGGCCACTATGATGTTCTCTCAGCCCTGCAAAAGTCTATCCGTGGCTCAGATGTGGATGCCAGTCTCCACTATGCTGCCCGCTTGATTGAGGCTGGTGATTTGCCAAGTCTCGCTCGTCGCTTGACTGTTATCGCCTATGAAGATATCGGCTTAGCCAATCCTGAAGCCCAGGTTCACACCGTAACTGCTCTGGATGCTGCCCAAAAGATTGGTTTTCCCGAAGCTCGCATCCTCATTGCCAACGTCGTGATTGATTTGGCTCTTTCTCCAAAATCCAACTCAGCCTATGTAGCTATGGATAAGGCACTTGCTGACCTCAAAACATCAGGGCACTTGCCTATTCCGCGGCACCTGCGTGATGGGCACTACAGCGGAAGCAAGGAACTGGGGAATGCCCAAGACTATCTCTATCCACACAACTATCCTGGAAATTGGGTCAAGCAAGACTATCTACCAGAAAAAATTCGTAATCATCACTATTTCCAAGCAGAAGATACTGGTAAATATGAACGGGCTTTGGCTCAAAGAAAGGAAGCTATCGACCGTTTGCGAAAAATCTGAAATCCTTTTCAAAAAATTGCACTTTCCTCTTGATTTTTTTTGAAAAAGTGGTATCATATAAACATAGAAACGCTGTGGTGTACGACTTCACACTTAAGTGTTGACCGACTATTTTTTGTATTATTAGGGAAACAAAAGTCTTCTAACAGCATGTAGGCCGTCTCACACGGAAACAGCTTCAGTTAGAGCGAGTTGCCCACCTGCTTAATTGCGCGGGTTCAATACAAACCGTGAAGTTTCGGCACCAATACAGCTTTTTTCTTTGCCTCCTTAGCTCAGCTGGCAGAGCAGCGGACTCTTAATCCGTGGGTCACAGGTTCGATCCCTGTAGGGGGCATCTAAATACAACAGGAAAAGCCTTGATAACCAAGGCTTTTTTGCTTATCTATAACTGATTTGCCTCATCATTTGCCCCACTTTTAAATCTATCTTTTCTTTTTGAATCAAATTACATCTTTACAAATAGTGTAAAGCCAGTTACTTTTGCTTTGATTCCATACAATATTTTCATGTAGAGAAGACAAATTTTATCTTCTCTTTTTATTTTCAAAATAATAAAAACTGATTTTCTTTTCATAAATCAGACTGAAACTTCCAAATTTTCCATTTTGTTTATTGACATTTCCTCTAAAAAGGTGTATAATATTTTTATTATCAAACTATACTATACTATACTATATAGGGGGTATTGAAATGAAATTTTCTAATCGTTTACTGCTATTCCTTGCAGGAGTTGTTTTTGTCCTTTTAGGACTTTTCCTATTTACAAACCCAGTAGCTAATCTTGTTGTTTACAGCTGGTGGATTGCATTTGGTTTACTGGTTTCTTCTATAGCAGCTATTTTAGGCTATTTCTCTGTACCAAAAGAGCTTCGCTCACCAGCTCATCTTTTCCAAGGGATTGTTAATCTTCTCTTAGCTCTTTACCTCGTTGCCTATGGCTTTGTGACGCTGCCAGTTGTCATTCCAACTATTTTAGGAATTTGGTTAATTGTAGAAGCCATTATAGTTTTCTTTAAAGGCAATCGTCTGGGATTGATTTTCCCTATTATTGGCAACCGTATCATGTGGATAGCGTTGCTTGCATTTTTACTAGGTCTAGTGATTTTGTTCAATCCAGTAGCTACAAGTGTCTTTGTCGTTTATGTCGTTGCCTTTGCATTTTTAATTGTTGGTTTCACCTATATCCTTGATGCCTTTCGTAAATAATCTAGCTGCCATTTTGGGCATATTAAAATAGCTGGGAAGTTACATTCTCAGCTTTTTCTGTTGCCTCCTTAGCTCAGTTGGTAGAGCAGTAGACTCTTAAGCTATGGGGCGCAGGTTCGAGCCCTGCAGGGGGCACATCTAAATCAACAGAAATAAGCCTTGAAACCAAGGCTTTTTTTAACGTCTAATAGCTTTTT
>NZ_JBKOTR010000005.1:0-154164 GCF_049738015.1 Streptococcus sp. CL5.50 | reverse complement strand
TTTAATTTCAGTAATTCATTTTGATTGCGTATACTTTTTTGTTTCCTGATTTGTTCAATGAATACTGTAGTTTAGGTACATAAATTAAAATTTAACAGATTGTATAATTCTTACAAACTTTTAAGAAAGTAATTGAAGAGTTTTTTGTTCTACCCATAATATATGTGTTTTGTGCGATAAAAATTTCCGCTCTTTTGATTTTAAATGCGTATTAGTTTACGTTATAGTCTAAATTTGATATCACTTTGACGGAGGTACTATAGATTCTTTTCTACTCTGTGTCTTGTTGTGTAATGTTTCTTGATTCTTTTAAATAGAATCTTTTATGACATTTGTCATATTTCCTCATGACAGAAGCTTCTAGTGATTCTACCTTCAAAGAATTATACTAGATGTATCAAATGGAGGAAGAAAAAATGAAACATAAAGTAATTGTCGCAATGAGTTTAGTAGCAGCAGGAGTCATGACTTATCTCATGTTTTCAGGATTGGATAAAGGCTTCTATCATTTTCCTTGGGAGTTGTTTGCAGGATTTGGCATGATGTCTTGGCTTATCCGAGAAGGCTTGAAATTGGTCTCAGATGTGAAAAAGGAGTTTGAAAAATGAAAAAAGCGATTTTCTATCTTTTTATTGGACTATCATTAGTGGTATGGTTGGTAGAAATATTTACAGGTTGGTTTGATCAAGACTTCCTTCACGAATTCATCCGTGGTGCATGGGGATTAGGATTTATGATTTTTATCGTCTTTCCGATGGGAAAGGAGTGGCTGAAAGGAGAATATCATGAACATGATTAAGGTAGAAAGCCTAAATAAAAACATCAAGGACAAGGGTATTTTGAAGGATATTTCCTTTGAGGTGGCAGAAGGTGAATGCATCGCCTTGATTGGGCCAAATGGTGCTGGAAAGACAACGCTATTGGACTGTTTGCTTGGAGATAAACTGGTCACCAGTGGGCAAGTATCTATCCAAGATTTGCCGGTAACGAGCTCTAAGTTAGACTATACAAGATCCTACCTCCCTCAAGAGAATGTAATCGTTCAGAAACTAAAGGTAAAAGAGTTGATTGCTTTTTTTCAAAGAATTTATCCAAATCACTTGAGTAACCAGGAAATCGATAAACTATTACAGTTTGATAAGCAACAAAAAGAGCAATTCGCAGAAAAATTATCAGGTGGACAAAAGCGTCTTTTCTCTTTTGTCTTGACCTTAATTGGGCGACCAAAGCTTGTTTTTTTAGATGAGCCAACTGCTGCCATGGATACTTCAACCCGCCAACGTTTTTGGGAAATTGTTCAGGAGCTAAAAGCTAAGGGAGTTACCATTCTCTATTCGTCCCATTATATCGAAGAGGTAGAGCATACAGCGGACCGAATCTTGGTCTTGAATAAGGGAGAGTTGATTCGCGATACAACACCTCTAGCCATGCGCAGTGAGGAGATTGAAAAGCACTTTATTCTTCCTCTAGCATACAAGGAAGTCATTGAGCAGTCTAACTTGGTTGAAAACTGGTCACAAAAACAAGATGCTTTGCAAGTAGTTACACGTGAAGCGGATGCTTTTTGGCAACTGTTAGTGCAAGCAGGATGTAGGATTCAAGAAATCGAAGTTAATAATCGTAGTTTGCTGGATACAATCTTTGAAGAAACGCAGAAGGGAGATAACTAAGATGAAACAATGGATAGCATTAAATAAGATAGAATTTCTATTGACCAAACGGCAATCAGTCTATTATTTATTATCAGTAGGGATGCCGACAGCCTTCTATCTATTCTTTTCTGGCATGTACCAGGACACACCAGGTGGACCCGCGAATTTTATGCGTGATTACCTTATCTCTATGACTGCCTTTTCCATGATATCAACAGCTATCTTCTCATTCCCAGTTGTTTTACATACCGACAAGATGAACAACTGGCAGAAAACATTGCGCCATACCCCTGTAAATATGGTAGAATATTATCTATCAAAGATAACAAGTATGATGGTTGATTATTTGGTCTCAATCCTGGTTGTTTTCTCAGTTGGGCACTTGGTCAGAGGTGTGGATATGCCTCTAGGAAGCTGGATTGGGGCTGCGTTCTTGCTGATAGTAGGAAGTGTTGCCTTTGTAGCGCTTGGATTGACCTTGACACTCTTGCCTTCTAGTCAGCTGATGTCTGTCGTGGGCAATCTTCTCTATCTAGGCTTGGCTGTTTTAGGTGGACTCTGGATGCCCATCTCTTTATTTCCAGACTGGATGCAAGCAATCGGGAAGTGTCTACCAACTTATCAGTTGATGGAGTTGCTCAAGACCTTCTTAAACGAGGGTGGCATCAATTTATCAGCCACAGTTTATCTACTTGTTCTTTCAGCAGTTTTGTTTGGTTTGACCATTTACCTTCAAGGTCATAAGGAGAATTCTTAATGCTTGAAAGACTGAAAAGCATACACTATATGTTTTGGGCCAGTTTAATTTTTATGATTTTCCCCATCCTACCTGTAGTGACTGGGTGGCTTTCTGTCTGGCATTTATTGATTGATATTCTATTTGTAGTGGCATATTTGGGTGTTTTAATAACTAAGAGCCAGCGTCTATCTTGGCTATATTGGGGTCTCATGCTGACTTATGTAGTTGGGAATACTGCCTTTGTTGGTGTAAATTATATCTGGTTCTTCTTTTTCCTTACCAATCTCTTAATTTATCATTTCGGCGTACGTAGTTTTAATTCTTTACATGTCCGAACTTTTCTCCTTGCTCAAGTCCTTGTTGTGGGGCAACTTTTGATTTTTCAGGAAGTTGAAGTTGAGTTTCTAGTCTATCTACTTGGAATTCTCACTTTTATCGATTTAATGACTTTTGGCTTGGTTCGGATTCGCATTATCGAGGATTTGAAAGAAGCTCAGACTAAGCAAAATGCCCAGATAAATCTATTGCTTGCTGAAAATGAACGCAGTCGTATCGGTCAGGATTTGCATGATAGTCTGGGACATACCTTTGCTATGCTGAGTGTTAAGACAGATTTAGCCTTGCAGTTATTTCAGATGGAGGCTTATCCACAGGTGGAAAAGGAATTAAAAGAAATTCATCAGATCAGCAAGGATTCCATGAATGAAGTGCGAACCATTGTGGAAAATCTTAAGTCTAGAACTTTGACATCCGAACTACAGACTGTGAAAAAGATGTTAGAAATTGCTGGAATTGAGGTGGAAATAGCTAATCAACTAGACACAGCTAGCTTAACTCAGGAATTGGAGTCAACGGCTTCCATGATTTTGCTTGAATTGGTGACTAATATCATCAAACATGCCAAAGCTTCTAAAGTCTACTTAAAATTAGAACGGACAGAGAAAGAACTCATTCTAACAGTGAGAGATGATGGCTGTGGCTTTACTTCTATAAAGGGGGATGACCTCCATACAGTTCGAGATCGTGTTCTTCCATTTTCGGGAGAAGTAAAGGTAATTAGTTGGAAACAACCGACAGAAGTTCAGGTTCGACTACCTTATAAGGAGAGAAACTAAGATGAAACTACTTGTTGCAGAAGATCAAAGTATGTTGCGAGATGCCATGTGCCAGTTGCTCACGCTTCAACCAGATGTAGAGTCTGTCTTTCAAGCCAAGAATGGGCAAGAAGCAATCCAACTATTAGAAAAGGAGTCTGTAGATATCGCCATCCTTGACGTAGAAATGCCTGTTAAGACGGGCCTCGAAGTCTTGGAGTGGATACGAGCAGAAAAGCTTGAAACAAAGGTGGTTGTGGTGACGACCTTCAAGCGTCCTGGGTATTTTGAACGTGCGGTCAAGGCTGGAGTAGATGCTTATGTATTAAAAGAAAGAAACATTGCAGACCTCATGCATACCTTGCACACTGTCCTCGAAGGAGGCAAGGAGTATTCGCCTGAATTGATGGAAGTGGTGATGACGCATCCCAATCCATTAACAGAGCAAGAAATCGCAGTTTTAAAGGGAATCGCTCAGGGATTCTCTAACCAAGAAATTGCAGACAAACTCTATCTATCCAACGGAACCGTCCGAAACTATGTCACTAATATTCTTTCTAAATTAGATGCTGGTAATCGAACAGAGGCAGCTAATATCGCGAAAGAATCTGGTTGGTTGTGATGATATAATATTTTTTGAACATTATGTGCTAAAATTGATGGGATTGAATGGAACAATACTAACTTTAGGAGGGTGGGATTCCTCCTTTTTCTTTTTTGGGGGAGCACTACAAAAGAGCTAAAATTAAGAATAAAAAAGAAAAATATCTTGACAACCAATGGAAAATTTTGTTACAATAATAGACGGTACTTTTTACTTTTGGTCTCTCAAGAGTGTACAGGGACGTGCTGACAAATGTTGCAAAAGTACACACAGATGATAGCTGTCACCAAGTGTATCATCACCAAAAATAAAAAAACACAGGAGAATGTAGATGCCTACAATTAACCAATTGGTTCGCAAACCGCGTAAATCAAAAGTAGAAAAATCTAAATCACCAGCTTTGAACGTTGGTTACAACAGTCATAAAAAAGTTCAAACAAACGTTTCTTCACCACAAAAACGTGGTGTTGCAACTCGTGTTGGAACAATGACACCTAAAAAACCTAACTCAGCCCTTCGTAAATTCGCTCGTGTACGTTTGAGCAACCTTATCGAAGTTACTGCCTACATCCCAGGTATCGGACACAACTTGCAAGAGCACAGCGTGGTTCTTCTTCGTGGTGGACGTGTAAAAGACCTTCCAGGGGTACGTTACCATATCGTCCGTGGTGCACTTGATACTGCAGGTGTTAACGATCGTAAACAAGGCCGTTCAAAATACGGTACTAAACGTCCAAAAGCATAAGGAAAGGGGATAAAGAGAAATGAGTCGTAAAAATAGAGCTCCAAAACGTGACGTATTGCCAGATCCGCTTTACAATTCACAACTAGTTACTCGTCTTATCAACCGCGTTATGCTTGATGGTAAACGTGGTACAGCTGCTTCAATCGTTTACGGTGCCTTTGAGCAAATCAAAGAAGCTACTGGAAACGATGCACTTGAAGTATTTGAAACAGCTATGGAAAACATCATGCCTGTACTTGAAGTACGTGCACGTCGTGTTGGTGGTTCTAACTACCAAGTCCCAGTTGAAGTTCGTCCAGAACGTCGTACAACACTTGGACTTCGTTGGTTGGTAACAATCGCTCGTCTTCGTGGTGAACACACAATGCAAGACCGTCTTGCAAAAGAAATCTTGGATGCTGCTAACAACACTGGTGCAGCTGTTAAGAAACGTGAAGACACTCACCGTATGGCTGAAGCTAACCGTGCATTCGCACACTTCCGTTGGTAAGATAGGATGCGAAAGCGTTAAGAAAGTCCCAGAGAAAATAGGGAATCAAAGCAGGTTGCGATTGCAACCAATGAGATTCATCTTTATCTCCAGACTTTTAGCTTGAGCTCAACTAAATCATGATGCTAGGAACGGTAAGGATGCAAGGTGAAAATAGGAAACTGACGCAGTATTCGACGAATACAAGGAAGTTTATCTTTTTCACACAGCATCCCGTTCCGGCTCAAATCGGCTAATTAACTTTAGCCCGAGTTCAATTCAACTTGTAAATCTACAAGTTGAAACCAACAATAGCATGAAAACATTGAGAACGGGTAGGTCCTGCCTATCCGTTTTTATTAAAATCGTGTTATAATAGAATAGAAATCAAAAATAAATAGGAGAAACAAACCTCATGGCACGCGAATTTTCACTTGAAAAAACTCGTAATATCGGTATCATGGCTCACGTCGATGCTGGTAAAACAACAACTACTGAGCGTATTCTTTACTACACTGGTAAAATCCACAAAATCGGTGAAACTCACGAAGGTGCGTCACAAATGGACTGGATGGAGCAAGAGCAAGAGCGTGGTATCACTATCACATCTGCTGCGACAACAGCTCAATGGAACAACCACCGCGTAAACATCATCGACACACCAGGACACGTGGACTTCACAATCGAAGTACAACGCTCTCTTCGTGTATTGGATGGTGCGGTTACCGTTCTTGACTCACAATCAGGTGTTGAGCCTCAAACTGAAACAGTTTGGCGTCAAGCAACTGAGTACGGAGTTCCACGTATCGTATTTGCCAACAAAATGGACAAAATCGGTGCTGACTTCCTTTACTCTGTAAGCACACTTCACGATCGTCTTCAAGCAAATGCACACCCAATCCAATTGCCAATCGGTTCTGAAGATGACTTCCGTGGTATCATCGACTTGATCAAGATGAAAGCTGAAATCTATACTAACGACCTTGGTACAGATATCCTTGAAGAAGACATCCCAGCTGAATACCTTGACCAAGCTCAAGAATACCGTGAAAAATTGATCGAAGCAGTTGCTGAAACTGACGAAGAATTGATGATGAAATACCTCGAAGGTGAAGAAATCACTAACGAAGAATTGAAAGCTGGTATCCGTAAAGCGACTATCAACGTTGAATTCTTCCCAGTATTGTGTGGTTCTGCCTTCAAGAACAAAGGTGTTCAATTGATGCTTGATGCGGTTATTGACTACCTTCCAAGCCCACTTGACATCCCAGCGATCAAAGGTATCAACCCAGATACAGATGAAGAAGAAACTCGTCCAGCATCTGATGAAGAGCCATTTGCAGCTCTTGCCTTCAAGATCATGACAGACCCATTCGTAGGTCGTTTGACATTCTTCCGTGTTTACTCAGGTGTTCTTCAATCAGGTTCATACGTATTGAACACTTCTAAAGGTAAACGTGAGCGTATCGGACGTATCCTTCAAATGCACGCCAACAGCCGTCAAGAAATTGACACTGTTTACTCAGGTGATATCGCTGCTGCCGTTGGTTTGAAAGATACTACAACTGGTGACTCATTGACAGATGAAAAAGCTAAAATCATTCTTGAGTCAATCAACGTTCCAGAACCAGTTATCCAATTGATGGTTGAGCCAAAATCTAAAGCTGACCAAGACAAGATGGGTATCGCCCTTCAAAAATTGGCTGAAGAAGATCCAACATTCCGCGTTGAAACAAACGTTGAAACTGGTGAAACAGTTATCTCTGGTATGGGTGAGCTTCACCTTGACGTCCTTGTTGACCGTATGCGTCGTGAGTTCAAAGTTGAAGCAAACGTAGGTGCTCCTCAAGTATCTTACCGTGAAACATTCCGCGCTTCTACTCAAGCACGTGGATTCTTCAAACGTCAGTCTGGTGGTAAAGGTCAATTCGGTGATGTATGGATTGAATTTACTCCAAACGAAGAAGGTAAAGGATTCGAATTCGAAAACGCAATCGTCGGTGGTGTGGTTCCTCGTGAATTTATCCCAGCGGTTGAAAAAGGTTTGGTAGAATCTATGGCTAACGGTGTACTTGCAGGTTACCCAATGGTTGACGTTAAAGCTAAGCTTTACGATGGTTCATACCACGATGTCGACTCATCTGAAACTGCCTTCAAGATTGCGGCTTCACTTGCTCTTAAAGAAGCTGCTAAATCAGCACAACCAGCTATCCTTGAGCCAATGATGCTTGTAACAATCACTGTTCCAGAAGAAAACCTTGGTGATGTTATGGGTCACGTAACTGCTCGTCGTGGACGTGTAGATGGTATGGAAGCACACGGTAACAGCCAAATCGTTCGTGCTTACGTTCCACTTGCTGAAATGTTCGGTTACGCAACAGTTCTTCGTTCTGCATCTCAAGGACGTGGTACATTCATGATGGTATTTGACCACTACGAAGATGTACCTAAGTCAGTACAAGAAGAAATCATTAAGAAAAACAAAGGTGAAGACTAATCAGTCTTCACTCTAGAAGGAAGTCACTTAGTGGCTTCCTTTTGTCTTTAGAAAACACCTCTAAGTATGGTAAAATAGTAGGAGAATAATGTGAGGAAAATGAATGTCAAATAGTTTTGAAATTTTGATGAATCAATTGGGGATGCCTGCTGAAATGAGACAGGCTCCTGCTTTAGCACAGGCCGATATTGAGCGAGTTGTGGTTCATAAAATTAGTAAGATATGGGAGTTTCATTTCGTATTTTCTAATATTTTACCGATAGAAATCTTTTTAGAATTAAAGAAAGGTTTGAGGGAAGAATTTTCTAAGACAGGCAATAAAGCTATTTTCGAAATCAAGGCTCTGTCTCAAGAATTTTCAAATCAACTCTTGCAGTCCTACTATAGGGAGGCTTTCTCTGAGGGACCATGTGCTAGTCAAGGTTTTAAGTCCCTTTATCAAAATTTGCAAGTTCGTGCTGAGGGCAATCAACTCTTGATTGAAGGCTCCGAGGCGATTGATAAGGAACACTTTAAGAAAAATCACCTTCCTAATTTAGCTAAACAACTTGAAAAATTTGGCTTTCCAACTTTTAATTGTCAAGTAGAGAAAAATGATGTGCTGACCCAAGAACAGGAAGAGGCCTTTCATGCTGAAAATGAGCAGATTGTTCAAGCGGCCAATGAGGAAGCGCTCCGTGCTATGGAACAACTGGAACAGATGGCACCTCCTCCAGCGGAAGAGAAGCCAGCCTTTGATTTTCAAGTCAAAAAAGCTGTAGCTAAACCAAAGCTGGATAAGGCAGAGATTACTCCTATGATCGAAGTGACGACGGAGGAGAATCGTCTGGTCTTTGAAGGGGTTGTGTTTGATATGGAGCAAAAAGTGACCAGAACAGGTCGTGTTTTAATCAATTTTAAAATGACGGACTACACTTCAAGTTTTTCGATGCAAAAGTGGGTTAAGAATGAGGAAGAGGCTCAGAAATTTGATCTAATCAAGAAAAATTCTTGGCTCCGAGTGCGTGGGAATGTGGAGATGAATAACTTCACACGCGATTTGACTATGAACGTGCAAGACGTGCAGGAAGTTATTCACTATGAGCGGAAGGATTTAATGCCAGAAGGAGAACGACGGGTTGAGTTTCATGCTCATACTAATATGTCGACCATGGATGCACTACCAGAGGTAGAAGAAATCGTTGCGACAGCTGCTAAGTGGGGACACAAGGCGGTTGCCATCACAGACCATGGAAATGTTCAGTCCTTCCCACATGGCTATAAGGCTGCTAAGAAAGCGGGAATCCAGCTGATCTATGGTATGGAAGCCAATATCGTGGAGGACCGTGTTCCTATCGTTTATAACGAAGTGGAGATGGACTTGTCAGAAGCGACCTATGTGGTATTTGACGTGGAAACGACGGGTCTATCAGCTATCTACAATGACTTGATTCAGGTTGCGGCCTCTAAGATGTATAAGGGGAATGTCATTGCTGAATTTGATGAATTTATCAATCCCGGGCATCCTTTGTCGGCCTTTACCACGGAGTTGACTGGAATTACAGATGACCATGTCAAAAATGCCAAACCACTGGAACAAGTTTTGCAAGAATTCCAAGAATTTTGCAAGGATACGGTCCTAGTTGCCCACAATGCGACCTTTGACGTTGGCTTTATGAATGCCAATTATGAGCGTCATGGTTTGCCAAAGATTAGTCAGCCAGTTATTGATACGCTGGAGTTTGCTAGAAACCTCTATCCTGAGTACAAACGTCATGGTTTGGGGCCTTTGACCAAGCGTTTTGGTGTGGCCTTAGAACATCACCACATGGCCAACTACGATGCGGAAGCGACTGGTCGTCTGCTCTTTATCTTTATCAAAGAGGTAGCAGAAAAACATGGTGTGACCGATTTAGCTAGACTTAACATTGATTTGATTAGTCCAGATTCTTATAAAAAAGCTCGTATCAAGCATGCGACCATTTATGTCAAGAATCAAGTAGGGCTAAAAAATATCTTTAAGCTGGTTTCCTTGTCTAATACTAAGTACTTTGAAGGGGTGCCACGGATTCCGAGAACGATTTTAGATGCCCATCGGGAAGGTTTGATTTTAGGTTCAGCTTGCTCTGAAGGTGAAGTTTTTGATGCAGTCGTTTCCCAAGGTGTGGATGCGGCGGTTGAGGTGGCCAAGTATTATGACTTTATCGAGGTCATGCCACCAGCTATCTATGCTCCCTTGATTGCCAAGGAGCAGGTTAAGGATATGGAGGAACTCCAGACCATTATCAAGAGTTTGATAGAAGTTGGAGACCGTCTTGGTAAGCCAGTTCTGGCTACTGGGAATGTTCACTATATCGAACCGGAAGAAGAGATTTACCGTGAAATTATCGTCCGTAGTTTGGGACAGGGGGCTATGATTAACCGAACTATCGGTCATGGGGAACATGCTCAACCCGCTCCTCTTCCAAAAGCTCATTTTAGAACGACTAATGAAATGTTGGATGAATTTGCCTTCTTGGGAGAGGAACTGGCACGTAAATTGGTTATTGAAAACACCAATGCCTTGGCAGAAATCTTTGAACCCGTTGAGGTTGTTAAGGGTGACCTGTACACGCCTTTCATCGACAAGGCTGAAGAAACAGTTGCTGAATTAACCTATAGGAAAGCTTTTGAGATTTATGGAAATCCGTTGCCAGATATCGTTGATTTGCGAATTGAAAAAGAACTAACCTCTATTCTGGGGAATGGATTTGCTGTGATTTATCTCGCATCGCAGATGCTGGTGCAACGTTCCAATGAACGGGGTTACTTGGTTGGTTCTCGTGGGTCTGTCGGTTCTAGTTTTGTTGCGACCATGATTGGGATTACAGAGGTCAATCCTCTATCTCCTCACTATGTCTGTGGTCAGTGTCAGTACAGTGAGTTTATCACCGATGGTTCTTACGGTTCAGGATTTGATATGCCCAATAAGGACTGTCCAAACTGTGGTCATAAACTCAGCAAAAACGGACAGGATATTCCTTTCGAGACCTTCCTTGGTTTTGATGGGGACAAGGTTCCCGATATTGACTTGAACTTCTCGGGAGAAGACCAGCCTAGCGCCCACTTGGATGTGCGTGATATCTTTGGTGAAGAATATGCCTTCCGTGCAGGAACGGTTGGTACGGTGGCTGCCAAGACTGCCTATGGCTTTGTCAAGGGCTACGAGAGAGACTATGGGAAGTTTTATCGTGATGCAGAGGTGGAACGTCTTGCTCAAGGCGCTGCCGGTGTCAAGCGGACAACAGGACAACACCCGGGGGGAATCGTTGTTATTCCGAACTACATGGATGTTTACGACTTTACGCCTGTTCAGTATCCAGCGGATGACGTGACGGCTGAATGGCAGACGACTCACTTTAACTTCCATGATATTGATGAGAATGTCCTCAAACTTGATGTGCTGGGGCATGATGATCCGACCATGATTCGGAAACTTCAGGACTTGTCTGGTATTGACCCTAATGAAATTCCTATGGATGACGAAGGCGTTATGGCCCTCTTTTCTGGGACTGATGTGCTAGGTGTGACTCCTGAACAAATCGGAACTCCGACAGGCATGCTGGGGATTCCAGAGTTTGGAACCAACTTTGTACGTGGGATGGTAGATGAGACGCATCCAACGACTTTTGCAGAATTGCTTCAGTTGTCAGGTTTGTCCCACGGTACCGACGTTTGGCTGGGCAATGCACAAGATTTGATTAAACAAGGAATAGCGGACCTATCGACTGTTATCGGTTGTCGGGACGACATCATGGTTTACCTCATGCATGCTGGTCTCGAACCTAAGATGTCCTTTACCATCATGGAACGAGTACGTAAGGGCTTGTGGCTAAAGATTTCCGAAGAGGAGCGAAATGGCTATATTGAAGCCATGAAGGCCAATAAGGTGCCAGAGTGGTATATCGAGTCCTGTGGGAAAATTAAGTACATGTTCCCGAAAGCCCATGCGGCAGCCTATGTTATGATGGCCTTGCGTGTAGCTTATTTCAAGGTTCACCATCCAATTTATTATTACTGTGCTTACTTCTCAATCCGCGCTAAGGCTTTTGATATCAAGACCATGGGAGGGGGCTTAGATGCTATCAAGCGTAGAATGGAAGAAATCTCTGAAAAACGGAAGAACAATGAAGCCTCCAATGTGGAAATCGATCTCTATACAACTCTTGAGATTGTCAATGAGATGTGGGAACGTGGGTTCAAATTTGGCAAACTCGATCTCTACCGTAGTCAGGCGACAGAGTTCCTCATCGACGAGGACACCCTTATCCCGCCATTTGTAGCAATGGATGGTCTGGGAGAGAACGTTGCCAAGCAGTTGGTGCGAGCGCGTGAAGAGGGAGAATTCCTCTCTAAAACTGAGTTACGCAAGCGTGGAGGACTTTCATCAACCTTGGTTGAAAAAATGGATGAAATGGGAATTCTGGGCAATATGCCAGAGGATAATCAGTTGAGTTTGTTTGATGAGTTGTTTTAAGAAGGCAGACTATCCTCAATTTTACAGAGATGTTTGATAATAAAAAAATAACAGGACATCAGATAATCCTGTTATTTTTTAAATGTAAGCATAAATATACAATAGTTACAGATTACTAATCCTCTAAGACTATATCCTCTTCTTTTAGGTCTTCTATCAGCTTCTGCTTATAATGAGTCAGAGAGAGTGTATGTTGGCCGACCCAAGATTCTCTAAATAAGTCAAATAATTCTTTGTTTTTAATGAGGTGTTTTGGTTCTATAATTTCTCCTACTAAATAATTATCTTCACAAAATGATATTAGGGGACTATCATCTATTGTACGGTAGTAAGTATAATCAATAGTATTTTTGAAAAAATAATAAATAAAACGCTGAAGTTTATCATGTGGTTCGTAAACTACTAATCTAAGAGATGGGGTTCCAGAATCTAGAGAAATTTCAATTTTTACGGGAAAATTGAGAATGTAATATTCAAATAAGTCTTCTTCACCAGATTTAGATTCTTCAAACTTATTTAATAAAGGAATTAAGATATTATTATTAAAGCGCTGAGTACTCATATCCTCTAACATAGGAAATACCGAATCTGCACTAGTGCTAAATTTTCCTGATTCTATTAAAAGAAAGCTGTAGTCACGCATCTTACTATCCGTTTGTATATTTAGAAAATAAGCAACAAAATATTCTTGGAAAGAACGATGGGAGAACTTGTATCTGTTTCCTTCTTTGTATAGTACACACAGACAGTTTTCTAAATCGTGGATAAAATTGCCTATATTGAGAACGTTTTTAATTCGAGGAGGAAATTTTTTAAAAATTTCTTCAATCTCTGGGAAGGTAAACTCTGTTTTTGCTTTTTGGTATGTCAGAAGACAGAAGATTGCAAAACACTCTTTAAAAGTATCTGAACTTAAATCTGATAACATTTTTCGTCGATAACTTTTCGTAGCATCGTGCTTAGAGAACATGGTATCAAAGGCTTGGTAGTAGAATAGGTGTAATTTTTGCGGAATTTCTGCATAGTCATTGTAAGTGGAGAGCATAATATTTAGTAACAGAGGATTTGAAGCAAAGGATTCATGTCTATCATATAAACCACTCTCTAGATCACGAATAAATTTATTTTTGAGTTCTTCATCGGGATATTCAATTTTAATAATAAGACTAATGGCTTGTTCTTTATTAAAAGGAACAGCTTTTAAAACTGTGAAACGTTGAAATTCAATGAATTCCGATTCGCTATAAGGTCTGGAAGAAAGGATATAATGGTTTTCAGGATATTTGTCACAAAAATCATTTAACTTCTTGAAAAATTCTTTTTGGTTTTCGCTATACAATTCATCATAGCCATCCAATAGGAATAAAAAGCATCCAGATTGAAGTGCATAATCTAAATATTCTTCTTGGAATGTATTGTGAAATTGATTTAGTTTTTTTAGCAGTAATTTCTCAAGGTCTAAATGCCCCTCTTCGTTGAAATCTTTTAATTCAATAAAAATAGGAATATAGTCTTTTAATTCTAATTCACTTAGAAAAAGGTGTTTCATGAGAGTAGATTTACCAATTCCACCAGAACCTTCAATAATTAAAAATTTTGAGAGTTCAGTTAGTACTTTTGTTTCAGTGGGCTTGATGATGTCTGAGTCCTTTTTTAAAAATGGGATTTCAAAAAAATCATACAGTCTTTTGGGCTCAATTCCGTAGATAATCGTTTTGATTTTACTGTATTTCTCATAAGATTTTGTCAAATAATCTTGGAAAGGAATCTCTAGATCAATTTTTGCCTTATTGTAGAGCGTTTTAAATTTGTCAGTTGTTTTGGAAATAACAGGTGAAAGGTATTTATCCAGAATAGCACTAGTAACTTGTTTTGCAATTTCATTATTAAAATTTTCGTCCATTATCTTTTTGCTCCTATGTATTTTTTAGTGTATATCTATAGAATATCACCTCGCCTTTTTTATGTCAATATAATTAAAAGAAGAGTGTCAATATAGCTATATATTTCGTTTTTAATTCTTGGATAGGTAGTTAAAAACAAGCTTCAGTAAGCTTGTTTTTTAAAATACCAATATATGTGATATACTAGTAAGGGAGGATATTTCATGAAACTAAGAATTTTTGCGGAAGACAAGCCGGCTGAGAAGGTGTTTGAGTATCAATTGGAACTTGCTGACCAGACAATTCTTCTATCAACAGCACTCTTGTCAGGTGCTATTGCTTTAGCAGGATTATTCTCTGCTTTGAAAGAAAAATAAAAATAGAAAAGAGAAAACAACATGGTTTTACCAAATTTTAAAGAAAATCTAGAAAAATATGCGAAATTATTGGTTGCGAACGGAATCAACGTGCAACCTGGTCACACTTTGGCTCTCTCTATCGATGTGGAGCAACGTGAGTTGGCTCACTTAATTGTCAAAGAAGCTTATGCCTTGGGTGCGCATGAGGTTATCGTTCAGTGGACAGATGATGTGATTAACCGTGAGAAATTCCTCCATGCGCCAATGGAGCGTTTGGACAATGTGCCTGAATACAAGATTGCTGAGATGAACTATCTCTTGGAGAACAAGGCTAGCCGTCTCGGAGTTCGTTCATCTGATCCAGGTGCCTTGAACGGAGTGGATGCTGACAAGCTTTCAGCTTCTGCTAAAGCTATGGGACTTGCTATGAAACCAATGCGCATCGCAACTCAATCTAACAAGGTTAGCTGGACTGTAGCAGCTGCTGCTGGACTTGAGTGGGCTAAGAAAGTCTTTCCAAATGCTGCGAGCGATGAAGAAGCAGTCGATCTCCTTTGGGACCAAATTTTCAAAACTTGCCGTGTCTACGAAGCAGATCCTGTTAAGGCTTGGGAAGAACACGCTACCATTCTTAAGAGTAAGGCAGATATGCTTAATAAAGAACAATTTTCAGCCCTTCACTACACAGCGCCAGGGACAGATTTGACCCTTGGCTTGCCAAAGAACCACGTTTGGGAATCAGCTGGTGCTATCAATGCACAGGGCGAAGGATTCTTGCCAAATATGCCGACAGAGGAAGTCTTCACAGCGCCTGACTTCCGTCGCGCAGATGGTTATGTCACTTCTACAAAACCGCTTAGTTATAACGGAAACATTATTGAAGGTATTAAGGTGACCTTTAAGGATGGACAAATCGTAGATATCACTGCTGAGAAGGGTGATCAGGTCATGAAAGACCTTGTCTTTGAAAATGCGGGTGCGCGTGCCTTAGGTGAATGTGCCTTGGTACCAGATCCAAGCCCAATTTCTCAGTCAGGCATTACCTTCTTTAACACCCTTTTCGACGAAAATGCATCAAACCACTTGGCTATCGGTGCAGCCTATGCGACTAGCGTAGTTGGTGGAGCGGAGATGAGCGAAGAGGAGCTTGAAGCTGCGGGGCTTAACCGTTCAGATGTTCACGTAGACTTTATGATTGGTTCTAACCAAATGGATATCGATGGTATCCGTGAGGATGGGACACGTGTACCACTCTTCCGTAACGGAGATTGGGCAAATTAAGGAGATAATATGTTAGGAAGTATGTTCGTTGGTCTCCTAGTGGGATTTTTAGCAGGTACTCTGACCAATCGTGGAGAGCGAATGGGATGTTTTGGAAAAATGTTTCTAGGCTGGATTGGTGCCTTTATAGGGCATTTGCTTTTTGGGACTTGGGGACCGATAATAGCAGGAACTGCCATTATTCCGGCAGTACTAGGTTCCATGATTGTCTTAGCGATTTTCTGGAGACGAGGAAGTTAATTTCTTAAATTTGATACTCAATGAAAATCAAAGAGCAAACTAGGAAACTAGCCGCAGGCTGCTCAAAGCACTGCTTTGCGGTTGTAGATAGAACTGACGAAGTCAGCTCAAAACACTGTTTTGAGGTTGCAGATAGAACTGACGAAGTCAGTAACATCTATACGGCAAGGCGACGTTGACGCGGTTTGAAGAGATTTTTGAAGAGTATGAAACGAAAAGGAGGTTGGTCATTGAGACAGCCTCCTTTTGAGTATGATATAATAGTTCTATGAGATTAGATAAATTTTTAGTTGCCTGCGCTGTGGGGAGCCGAACTGAGGTCAAAAACTTGCTCAAGGCTGGTCGCGTGACGGTAAATGGTAAAAAAGAAAAGTCAGCTAAATTGCAGATTGATGAAGAAAGAGATGAGATTCGCTTTGATGGGCAAGTGTTGGAGTATGAAGAGTTTGTCTACTACATGATGAACAAGCCCCAAGGGGTTATCTCAGCGACTGAGGATCCTAAGCACAGAACCGTTCTGGACTTGTTGGATGACTTGGCGCGGAGTAAGGAAGTTTTCCCAGTAGGGCGCTTGGATATTGACACGCATGGTCTTCTACTCTTGACCAATGATGGCCAGCTTGCCCATGCTCTTCTTTCGCCCAAGCGTCATGTGGACAAGACTTATCTGGCACAAGTCAAGGGAATTATGACCCAAGAAGACGTGGAGATATTTGCCAAGGGAATTCCTCTTAAAGACTTTACTTGTCAGCCTGCTATACTGGAGCTTGTGTCCATAGAGACAGAAAAGAATCAAAGCCAAATCCGTGTGACCATTGCAGAAGGGAAGTTTCATCAGATCAAGCGTATGGTGGCATACTGTGGTAAGGAAGTGGTGGACTTGCAACGTTTGACTATGGGAACTCTAGTATTGGATGAGAACCTAGAACGAGGGGAATGGCGTCGCTTGACCAAGGGGGAATTAGAAATTCTCCTTGCAAGTATGGCTTAGTTTGGTTTATATTCGAAAAAGGTGAGGAAGAATATCCTTGCCTTTTATGTTTTTCAGTTGCTTCCTTTGTGAAAAGAGTTATAATAGACTGTAGAATAAAAGGAGGAATCTATGAACGCGATTCAAGAATCATTTACTGATAAACTATTTGCCAATTATGAAGCAAATGTAAAATACCAAGCGATTGAAAATGCTGCCAGCCACAACGGAATTTTTGCAGCCCTTGAGCGTCGCCAAAGCCATGTGGACAATACACCTGTTTTCTCATTGGATTTGACCAAGGACAAGGTAACCAACCAGAAAGCGTCTGGTCGTTGCTGGATGTTTGCGGCTCTCAATACCTTCCGCCACAAGCTCATCTCACAATACAAACTGGAAAATTTTGAGTTATCACAGGCCCACACCTTCTTCTGGGACAAGTATGAGAAATCAAACTGGTTCTTGGAGCAAGTCATTGCGACTGCAGACCAAGACTTGACGAGCCGTAAGGTTAAATTCCTACTTCAAACACCACAACAAGACGGTGGCCAGTGGGATATGGTCGTTTCTCTCTTTGAGAAATACGGTGTCGTGCCCAAGTCAGTTTATCCTGAGTCTGTTTCATCTAGTAGCAGTCGTGAGCTAAATGCCATTCTCAACAAATTGCTTCGTCAAGATGCTCAAATCTTGCGTGACTTGCTTACTTCTGGTGCGGATCAAGTGACTGTTCAAGCTAAGAAAGAAGACCTCTTGCAAGAAATCTTTAACTTCCTTGCCATGTCATTAGGACTTCCACCACGTCAGTTTGACTTTGCTTATCGCGATAAAGATAATAACTACCAAAGCGAAAAGGGCATTACACCACAGGAATTTTACAAGAAATATGTCAATCTTCCTCTAGAAGATTACGTTTCTGTTATCAATGCTCCAACTGCTGACAAGCCTTACGGCAAATCTTACACAGTTGAGATGTTGGGAAATGTGGTTGGTAGCCGTGCGGTTCGTTACATCAACGTTCCAATGGAGCGCTTGAAAGAGTTGGCAATTGCTCAAATGCAAGCAGGTGAGACTGTTTGGTTTGGTTCAGATGTCGGTCAGCTCAGCAACCGTAAAGCTGGAATCCTTGCGACAGATGTTTATGACTTTGAATCAAGCATGGATATTCAACTCACTCAAGACAAGGCTGGACGTTTGGACTACAGCGAAAGTTTGATGACCCATGCTATGGTCTTGACAGGTGTTGATTTGGATGAAAATGGCAAATCAATCAAGTGGAAGGTTGAAAACTCATGGGGAGACAAGGTCGGTACAGATGGTTACTTTGTTGCCTCAGACGCTTGGATGGACGAATACACTTACCAGATTGTTGTTCGCAAAGAATTGCTGACAGCAGAAGAACAAGCTGCTTATGAAGCAGAACCAATCGTACTTGCACCGTGGGATCCAATGGGAGCCTTGGCTGAATAATACTCTTCGAAAATCAAATTCAAACCACGTCAGCTTCGCCTTGTCGTACTCAAGTACAGCCTGCGGCTAGCTTCCTAGTTTGCTCTTTGATTTTCATTGAGTATAAAAACATAGAAAAAAGGAATCAGATTTTAGAACCTGATTCCTTTTAAGTTGCTTGATTACATGATGTGAAGAACATGTGCCACAATACCCACTGCGAAGAGTGCAAGGATAATAGTGATTGGAGATACTTTTTTCTTAAGCAAGTACATGCAAAGGAAAGTAAGGAGTAGTCCTGATAGTCCAGGAATCAACATATCCAAGTTTTGTTGGAAAGTAGTAACTTTTTCAGATGTTTGAGATAATCCTTGTCCTACTTGTGCGAATGCTTCTTGGATACCTTTAGATCCTTCTGGCAATTTATCCCAATGGATATAAGCCTTTTCATCTAGTTGAACTTTGGCAACATCGAAAGCAAATTTAATATTTACCCAACGTTGAACAAGGACAGCAAGAATGAACATACCAAGGATAGAAGCACCTTTAGTGATGTCTTGGAGGATACCGCCAGACATGTCTTTAGTGATTTCTGATCCAGCCTTGTATCCAATCTCTTGTGTATACCACAAGAATGACATACGAATCAAGTTCCAAAGAACGAAGAAGAGGATTGGACCTAAGATATTACCAGTAAGGGCAAGTGAAGCACCGAGTGATCCAAGGATTGGGCGTACTGTAAACCAGAATACTGGGTCACCGATACCAGCAAGAGGCCCCATCATACCGATTTTAACCCCTTGGATAGCAGCGTCATCGATTTCAACACCGTTAGCACGTTCTTCTTCAAGTGCAAGAGTAACCCCCATGATTGGAGCGGCTACGTATGGGTGAGTGTTGAAGAACTCAAGATGGCGTTCAAGAGCAGCGATTTGATCTTCTTTCTTAGTGTAGAGTTTTTTAAGAGCTGGAATTAATGAGTAAGCCCAACCCAAGTTTTGCATACGTTCATAGTTCCAAGAACCTTGTAAGAAAGTTGAACGCCACCAAACTTTTTTACGATCTGATTTAGTTAATTGAAGTTTTTCAGTCATGATGTTTTCAGTCCTTTCTTATCTTAGTAGTCTTCTAGGATATCGCCGATTGGGTCGTTAGAAGTTGCGGCTCCTCCGCCACCATTTCCACCAGTTTTAGAAAGGTGAAGGTAGATAAGAGCGATAGCAACACCGATAGCACCAAATCCGATTAGAGTAATATCTGACACGGCAGCAAGCACGAAACCGATAGCGAAGAATGGCCATACTTCACGAGTTGCCATCATGTTGATAACCATAGCGTAACCAACGGCAACGACCATACCACCACCGATAGCCATACCATCTTTGAGCCAATCAGGCATAGCATTTAGAATGCTTTGTACTGTTTCAGTTGGTACCATTAGAAGGAGTGCTGCTGGGACTGCAATACGAAGACCTTGAAGAAGAAGTGCGACAAAGTGAGCACGTTCAACTGCTTTGAAGTCACCTTTTTTAGCAGAAGCATCAGCAGTGTGAACCAATCCGACAGAGAGTGTACGGACAATCATAGTCAAGAATAGACCAGCAACTGCAAGAGGGATAGCAACCGCTTGGGCAACACCGATACCTGTCTTAGTAAAGTCGCCACCAAGAACCATGATAATGGCAGCAGCAACAGAAGCAAGAGCAGCGTCAGGAGCTACGGCAGCTCCGATGTTAGCCCAACCAAGGGCGATCATTTGAAGAGAACCACCAAGGATAATCCCTGCTTCAAGGTTACCAGTAACAAGACCGATAAGGGTACAAGCTACGATTGGTTGATGGAATTGGAACTGGTCGAGGATACCTTCAAGACCTGCTAGGAAGGCTACAACGACTACTAAAACCATAGAAATAATAGACATCTTTAAAATCCTTTCATAAAATCGATTATTGCACGTTTGCTTTGTTGATTAAGTCAAACAAATCTTTTTTCGTGTCGTTTGGTACTTTACGTACATCAAATTCAACACCAAGGTCACGCATTTTTTCAAATGTAGCAACGTCTTCTTTATCCATAGACAAAACGTTGTTAACCATTGTTTTACCAGTTGAGTGAGCCATTGATCCAACATTAAGAGTTTTGATTGGCACGCCACCTTCGATAGCACGAAGGGCATCTTGAGGTGTTTCAAACAAGATAAGGGCATGTGTTTCTCCGAAGCGAGGGTCTTTTGCAACGTCGATTAGTTTTTGGATAGGAACAACGTTTGCTTTCACTTTACCTGGAGCTGCTTGTTTAATCAATTCTTTACGTAATTCGTCTTTAGCTACGTTATCTGAAGCAACGATGATACGGTCTGCTTTTGAATCTGGAGTCCAAGCAGTTGCAACCTGACCGTGAAGTAAACGAGTGTCTAGACGGGCAAGGTTGATTTTGAGTTTACCGTCTCCGATGACAGTTCCTTCTGGAATAGCAGCTTGGGCAACTGGAGCAGCTGCAGCGCTTGCTACTTCCTCAACTGGGTTGAGCTCTTCTGGAAGAGCCTTGATGCCATCTCTGGCTTCTTTAATGATATTAGCAGCGACTTTTTCTACACCTGCAGTAGCGTCCATCAGGCGCTCTGTGTAGGCTTGAATTAACATCGGTAAGTTAAGTCCTGTGATGATGGCAAACTTACGCTCAGGATTTTCTCCCATCACGCGGCTAGCTTGGTTAAATGGAGATCCACTCCAAAGGTCAGCCAAAACTAGAACCTCATCTTCTGCGTCAAATGCAGCAACAGCGTTATTAAACTTAGCGTATAGATCATCAGGACCTTCATTTGGCATAAAGGTTACAACTTGAACCTTTTCTTGTTCACCAAAGATCATAGATCCTGACTGATGAATACCCGCAGCAAATTCGCCGTGGCTCGCAATAATGATTCCGATACTCATTATTGTCATTCCTCCTTTTTTGTTTTAGTTTTCGTTTAAGAAAACTTTAAGACTTTTTAAGTATAAACCGTTTTCATCTAAAAATCAACTATTTATCATAAAATAATTAAAGAGATTACATCTGAAAATATTGATATATTGAGTTTTAGAGAAGTTTTTTTGAATTCTTATTTAAAAATTTAATATAAAAAAGTTGGAAGCGTATTCCAACTTTTAAAATAGGTTTCTATTAGATTAGTGGGTGAAATCGAGTACCATACGTCCTTGGATTTGACCTTTTTCCATTTCGTCGAAAATGGCTACGGCATCTTCGACTGGACGTTTTTGAACAACTGGAACTACCAAACCTTCTGCACCGAATTGGAAGGCTTCTTCCAAGTCTTTACGAGTTCCAACAAGAGAACCGATGACTTGGATTCCATCTAGAACGGTTTTTACGATACTTAGTTCCATCATTTCAGAAGGAAGACCAACAGCGACGACGCGACCACCGGCACGAACTGAGTCAACAGCCTGATTGAAGGCAACTTTAGATACAGCAGTTACGACAGCTGAATGAGCTCCACCATCAGTTTTTTCCTTGATGAGTCCAGGTACATCATCAACTTCTAGGCCGTTAATAACGATATCAGCACCGACCTCTTTTGCAAGGGCAAGTTTGTCGTTATTGATATCAACTGCGATGACATGAGCATTGAATACTTTTTTAGCGTATTGAACAGCTAGGTTACCAAGTCCACCAGCACCGTAAAGAACAACCCATTGGCCTGGTTCAACTTTTGCTTCTTTAATAGCTTTATAGGTTGTTACACCAGCACATGTGATAGAAGAGGCTTGGGCTGGATCAAGTCCGTCAGGAACTTTAACAGCATAGTCTGCAGTTACGATACATTGTTCAGCCATACCACCATCTACTGAGTAGCCAGCATTTTTCACTGTACGGCAAAGAGTTTCACGGCCAGTTGTACAGTATTCGCAAGTACCACATCCTTCAAAGAACCAAGCAACGCTGACGCGGTCACCGACTTTAAGGCTTTTAACATCTGGGGCAATTTCTTTAACGATACCAACACCTTCGTGTCCTAGGACGCGTCCTGGTACTTGACCAAAGTCACCATGGGCAACGTGGAGGTCAGTGTGGCAAACACCACAGTATTCAATCTCTACAAGTGCTTCTCCAGTTTCAAGTGGACGGAGTACTTTTTCTTCAACAGCAACACCAGTGCTTTCTGGATTTACAACAACAGCTTTCATAGCTATCCTCCTTGATATTAACTGAGAGCAGGAGAAACAGGACTGGATTGATTTTGTGTCAACAGAGTCGAGTATGACGAGCTCTCTTGTATTTATATGTGAAGTATATCACAAAAGAAAGCCTTTTCCAAGGTTTTGGAGGCAAAAAGTAGAACAATCGATTAACTGGTTGATGAGACTGTGAAAAGAGCACAAAGACCAGCTCGCAAGCTGGTCATACTCTTCGAAAATCAAATTCAAACCACGTCAGCTTCGCCTTGCCGTACTCAAGTACTGCCTACGGCTAGCTTCCTAGTTTGCTCTTTGATTTTCATTGAGTATCAGTATGGACTATAAGAATAAGTCTTGCAGGGTTTTGGCAACCCCGTCTTGGTCATTTGTCAAGGAAATTTGCTCATCTGCATAGGGGAGTAGCTCAGGATTGGCATTTTTCATTGCATAACCTTTCCCAGCAAAAGCTAGCATTTCGGTATCATTGTGTTCATCTCCAAAGGCAATCAAATCTTTTTTGTCACGGTTCATTACCTTGAGCAAGTAGTCCAAAGCAAAGGCCTTGTTGACACCTTTTGGGGTACATTCAAGGATATTGAGCGGACCTCCCCAGGTATTGATAGACAGTTGATACTGGTAGAAGGCGTTCATTTCTTTTGCCAAGGCATATTTGTCACTGGCTCTAGTCTGCAACAGAATGCAGTTAGGGTCCTTGGTTACCAACTCAGGCTGAAATTGATCTTCAGGCTGGAAAGCTTCTACACCAAATAGTTTGGGATTGGCAATTTCTTCATTAGGATTTGTAATGTAGAATTTTTTACGGTATTCTCCAGCGATAAAATCGGCTTGAATGTCCTCTGAACGTTGAACCATATCTAGCAGATATTTTTTGTCTACGGTTAAACACTTTTCAAAATCCCAAACTTGGTCTGGTAAATGAGTGAGGGAGCCGTTGAAGTTAATCATAGGAGTGTCTAAGCCTAGTTCACGGTAAAAATCTTTTGACATTCGGTAAGGGCGCCCTGTCGTAATAATAACTTGATGGCCTTTTTCAGTAACTTTTTTGATGGTTTTTTTGGTAAAGTCAGAAATTTGACTGTCTGAGTTGAGCAGGGTTCCATCCAGGTCAACTGCAATAATTTTTTTTGTCATAGGGACCTTTCTAGTGTCTTTTCAGATAAGATGTCTTCTATTATAACAGAAAGCAGGCAGAAAAGCAGATTCCAAACAAAAAATGAAATTCTATCAATTTCTTAAATAAATCAAACAAAGATATTGAAAAAGTGAATGATAAATGATATAATTCTATTATTGTTCGTAAAAATTAAAAGGAGATTAATAATGGACAAATTATTTAAACTAAAAGAGAACGGTACAGACGTTCGTACAGAGGTTCTCGCTGGTTTAACAACTTTCTTTGCAATGAGTTATATTCTCTTTGTAAACCCACAAATTCTTTCGCAAACAGGAATGCCTGCTCAAGGTGTCTTCCTAGCGACGATCATTGGTGCAGTAGCGGGTACCTTGATGATGGCCTTCTACGCTAACTTACCGTATGCCCAAGCACCAGGTATGGGACTCAATGCCTTCTTTACCTTTACAGTTGTATTTGGACTCGGTTATTCTTGGCAAGAAGCCCTAGCTATGGTCTTCATCTGTGGGGTTATCTCATTGATTATTACCTTGACAAATGTTCGTAAAATGATCATTGAATCGATTCCAAATGCCCTTCGCTCAGCTATTTCAGCTGGTATCGGTGTTTTCCTTGCCTACGTGGGAATTAAGAATGCTGGACTTTTGAAATTTACGATTGATCCAGGCAACTATACTGTTGTAGGAGAAGGGGCTGACAAAGCTCAAGCAACGATTGCAGCAAACTCTTCAGCAGTTCCAGGATTGGTCAGCTTTAATAATCCAGCTGTTTTGGTGGCTCTTGCAGGACTTGCCATTACTATCTTCTTTGTTATTAAAGGGATTAAAGGGGGAATTATCCTCTCTATCTTGACAACAACTGTTCTTGCTATTGCAGTTGGTTTGGTAGATTTGTCTAGTATCGATTTTGCTAATAACCATGTTGGTGCAGCCTTTGAAGACTTGAAGACAGTCTTTGGTGCAGCTCTTGGTTCAGAAGGTTTGGGAGCTTTGATTTCAGATACAGCTCGCTTGCCTGAAACTCTGATGGCTATTCTTGCCTTCTCGTTGACAGATATTTTTGACACAATTGGTACCTTGATCGGTACAGGTGAAAAAGTTGGTATCGTAGCGACAAATGGTGAAAACCACCAATCAGCTAAGTTGGATAAGGCTCTTTACTCTGACTTGATTGGTACTTCAATTGGTGCCATCGCTGGTACTTCGAACGTAACGACTTATGTTGAGTCTGCTGCTGGTATCGGTGCAGGTGGACGTACTGGTTTGACAGCCTTGGTCGTGGCAATCTGTTTTGCTATCTCAAGCTTCTTTAGCCCACTTCTAGCGATTGTACCAACAGCCGCTACAGCTCCAATCTTGATTATCGTTGGAATTATGATGTTGGCTAGCTTGAAAAATATCCATTGGGATGATATGGCTGAAGCGGTTCCTGCCTTCTTCACATCTATCTTTATGGGATTCAGCTACTCTATCACTCAAGGGATTGCAGTTGGTTTATTGACTTACACCTTGACTAAGCTTGTCAAAGGTCAAGCTAAAGATGTTCATGTCATGATTTGGATTTTGGATGCCTTGTTTATCCTTAACTACATCAGCATGGCCTTATAATAGGATTACCCAGGGGGATTTTCCCCCTTTTTGAATACAAAGGAGATTGTGATTAGCTCGCAAATATATTCAATGATGTTTATTAAGACTAAGGAGGAAAAATCATGAAGGAGAAGAGTATGTGGAAAGAGATAGTGAACAGGGGCAAATGGGTAATTATTTTTTTAGTAGCCCTTCTTTTTTCTCAGCTTCCTTTGGCTTTGTCCTATTTTCTAACAAGTAGACGATTTCCATTGTTGCAATCAGGACTATTAGTAGGGGCCTTATCTCTTGTGGTTTTAACTGTATTTATAATAGGTGCTAGGAAAACACAGTTGGCTAGTTTTGGTTTATCGTTTTTCAAGGCTAAGGATTTGGCTAGATTGGCCTTAAGCTATCTAGTGATTCTTGCCTTTAATATTCTTGGTGTGGTCTTACTGCATTTGATGAATGAAACAACAACCGGCAATCAATCAAATATTAATGATTTGGTCCAGAATAGTTCCTTAATTTCCAGTTTTTTCTTACTGGTTCTAATAGCTCCTATTTGTGAGGAGATTTTATGTCGAGGAGTGATTCCTAAAAAACTCTTTCGTGGTAAAGAAAATGTGGGTTATATAGTCGGTGCTATTATCTTTGCCTTGCTTCATTTACCGACAAATCTACCTTCTCTTCTTATCTATGGAGGAATGTCAACTGTGCTAACTTGGACAGTTTATAAAACCCAACGTTTGGAAATGTCTATCTTACTTCACATGGTTGTTAATGGAGTTTTTTTCTGTTTGTTGGCTCTCGTGGTGATTTTGAGTCGGACATTAGGGATCTCTGTTTAAGATTTTTGACAATTGCTTACTTGTTTCTACTGGGAAAAAGATGAATGCAATCGTGTCCATCTTTTTCTTTTTATGGTAAAATAGAGAAATAATATGGTGAAAAGCCTTGAGGGAGTGACCGATATGTCAAGTAAAGCCAATCATGCAAAGACAGCTATTTGCGGAATTATCAATGTAACCCCAGATTCCTTTTCGGATGGTGGTCAATTTTTTGCTCTTGAGCAGGCACTTCAGCAGGCTCGTAAATTGATAGCAGAAGGAGCCAGCATGCTCGATATCGGTGGAGAATCAACTCGGCCGGGAAGTAGCTATGTTGAGATAGAAGAGGAAATCCAGCGTGTTGTTCCAGTGATTAAAGCGATTCGCAAGGAAAGTGATGTCCTTATTTCTATCGATACTTGGAAGAGCCAGGTGGCAGAGGCCGCTTTGGCTGCTGGTGCTAATCTAGTTAATGATATCACTGGTCTCATGGGTGATGAAAAAATGGCTCATGTGGTAGCTGAAGCGAGAGCGAAAGTAGTCATTATGTTTAATCCAGTTATGGCACGACCTCAGCACCCTAGCTCGCTCATCTTTCCTCATTTTGGCTTTGGTCAAGCTTTTACAGAGGAAGAGTTAGCTGACTATGAAAAATTACCAATTGAAGACTTGATGGAGGCTTTCTTTGTACGAGCACTAGCGAGAGCAGAGGAAGCTGGGATTGCTCAAGAAAACATCCTGCTGGATCCAGGAATTGGCTTTGGTCTTACCAAGAAAGAAAATCTGCTTCTTTTACGGGATCTGGATAAACTACATCAGAAGGGCTATCCAATCTTTCTTGGAGTGTCGCGCAAGCGATTTGTCATCAATATCCTTGAAGAAAATGGTTTTGAAGTCAATCCTGAGACAGAACTTGGTTTCCTTAATCGGGACACGGCCTCTGCTCATGTAACCAGTATCGCTGCGAGACAGGGGGTAGAAGTGGTACGAGTGCATGACGTAGTTAGTCACAAGATGGCGGTTGAAATTGCCTCCGCCATTCGTCTGGCTGATGAAGCGGAAAATTTAGATTTAAAACAATACAAATAAGATGAAAGAAATCGAAAACAATCAGTGGATTGCTAATTATCGGACGGATCAACCGCATTTTGGCTTGGAACGAATGGTGGAACTGTTAGCGTTGCGTGGTAATCCCCATCTCAAACTCAAGGTCATCCATATCGGAGGGACCAATGGCAAGGGTTCGACCATTGCTTTTTTGAAAAATATGCTAGAAAAGCTAGGCCTGAGAGTTGGTGTTTTCAGCTCGCCCTATCTCATTCATTATACAGACCAGATTAGCATCAATGGGGAATCCATTCCCAAGGCTAGGCTAGAAGACCTCATGGCAGACTATCAGTCTTTGCTGGAGGGAGAAGCGGCCGCTAATTTACAGGGCACAACCGAGTTTGAGATTATCACAGCCATAGCCTATGACTACTTTGCCTCAGAGCAAGTAGATGTGGCTATCATGGAAGTGGGCATGGGTGGACTTTTGGATAGTACCAATGTCTGCCAGCCAATTTTAACAGGCATCACAACCATTGGACTGGACCATGTAGCCCTACTTGGTGACACCTTGGAAGCCATAGCAGAGCAGAAAGCTGGTATTATCAAACAAGGTATTCCCTTGGTAACAGGTCGTATCGCTCCAGAAGCTTTGGTTGTCATTGACGCTATTGCGGAAGATAAAAATGCGCCGAGACTTGCCTATGGGAAAGATTATCAAGTCAGCCATCAAAAGAGTGTGGTTACAGGCAAAGTCTTTGACTATACAAGTGTTGTCAGACAAGGTCGCTTCCAGACTGGCCTGCTTGGTTTGCACCAGATAGAGAATGCTGGGATGGCCATAGCTTTACTTGATACTTTTTGTCAAGAAGATGGTCGAGAACTAGCAAGCAATCATTTGCTTGCTCAAGCTCTGGAAGAAACAAGGTGGCCAGGACGTTTGGAAATCGTGTCAAGAGATCCCTTGATGATTTTGGATGGAGCCCACAATCCCCATGCTATCAAGGCTTTATTAGCAACCTTGCAAGAACGCTTTGCGGATTATCGTAAGGAAATCCTCTTTACTTGCATCAGAACCAAGGCCTTGGAGGATATGTTGGATTTGTTGGAGCAAATCCCAGATACCGAGCTTACTCTGACACATTTTGACGATAGTCGGGCGACTGATGAAAGCGTGCTGAAAGAGGTAGCTAAGTCTAGAAATCTCAGCTACCAAGATTGGCAGGATTTTCTAGAGCAGAAATTGACAGATAAAAAAGAAGAGAAAAAAACAGTTAGGATTGTCACAGGTTCCTTGTATTTCTTGAGCCAAGTGAGAGCCTATCTGATGGAGAGGAAAAAAGAGAATGGATAAACAAAAGATTGAAGCAGCTGTAAAAATGATTATCGAGGCTGTAGGAGAGGACGTTAATCGCGAAGGCTTGCAGGAAACACCTGCTCGTGTCGCTCGTATGTACCAAGAGATTTTTTCAGGTCTTGGTCAAACAGCAGAGGAACATTTGTCAAAATCCTTTGAGATTATCGACGATAATATGGTGGTAGAAAAGGATATCTTTTTCCATACCATGTGTGAACACCACTTTCTACCATTTTATGGGAGAGCGCATATTGCCTACATTCCAGATGGTCGTGTGGCAGGTTTATCTAAGCTAGCCCGTACGGTTGAAGTTTATTCTAAAAAACCACAAATTCAAGAACGATTGAATATCGAAGTAGCCGATGCCTTGATGGAGTATCTAGGTGCTAAAGGAGCCTTTGTTGTCATTGAGGCGGAGCATATGTGTATGAGTATGCGTGGTGTCAGAAAACCAGGAACTGCAACCTTGACGACAGTAGCTAGAGGTCTATTTGAAACAGATAAGGATCTTCGAGACCAAGCTTATCGTTTAATGGGACTATAAAAAGAATCCGCTTGAAGCGGATTTTTCTAGAAAGGAATCATTATGGATCAACTACAGATTAAGGATTTGGAAATTTTTGCCTATCATGGTCTTTTTCCTAGTGAGAAAGAATTGGGGCAGAAGTTTGTTATTTCCGCAATCCTATCCTATGATATGACCAAGGCGGCGACAGATTTGGATTTAACGGCTTCTGTCCATTATGGAGAACTGTGTCAGCAGTGGACGACATGGTTTCAGGAAGCGAGTGAGGACTTGATTGAAACGGTGGCCTACAAACTGGTAGAACGTACCTTTGAAACTTATCCTCTTGTCCAAGAAATTAAGTTGGAACTGAAGAAACCTTGGGCACCGGTGCATTTGTCACTAGATACTTGCTCAGTAACCATTCATCGCCGTAAGCAACGAGCCTTTATCGCCCTAGGAAGTAATATGGGAGATAAGCAAGACAATTTGGAACAAGCCATTGAAAAAATGAGAGCTCGTGGCATCCATATTCTCAAAGAGTCCAGTGTCTTGACGACGGAGCCTTGGGGGGGTGTGGAGCAAGATAGCTTTGCTAATCAAGTGGTTGAGGTGGAAACCTGGCTGCCAGCACCAGTCTTGTTAGAGACCTTGTTAGCTATTGAGTCAGAGATGGGACGGGTGAGAGAAGTGCATTGGGGACCTCGTTTGATTGATTTGGACTTGCTCTTTGTGGAGGACCAGATCCTTTATACAGACAACCTCATCTTGCCACATCCTTATATAGAAGAACGCCTTTTTGTTCTTGAATCTCTTCAAGAAATTGCGCCTCATTTTATCCATCCTACATTAAAGCAACCTGTCCGCAACTTGTATGATGCTTTGAAAAAATAGAAAAACTCTAGTTTTCAGTCGTTTGTAACTGAAGGCTAGAGTTTTTAAAATAGGTCATTTTCTTCTGGGAGGAGGATAGTTTCTCTACCATCCATATCTAAAACCAGTACTCTTGGTGGATAAAGAGGATCAAAAGGATGGTTAAAGTCAAAATCAATGGCTGTGGGGAGGTGTTGACTTGAAAAATGGAAGGTAATTTTTCCATGGTTATTGAGCAATTGAAACTCGAGTTCTTCTTCCAATTCAAAGACATTTTTTAAGAAGTGATCAATAATATACCAAAAAGAGTCAATGACATCATCAGGTAAGCTGGTAACAATGCCAAAACTAGCAGACCGCATGTGGGTATTGGTAAAAGCCATATTTCTGCCCCCTTTCTTTTTCCTTATCATACAGCAAATAGGATTAAAAATCAAGAAAAGGTGATTTTTTCTTCTTCAACATAGCATACTATGAAATTTTTTTCAAACAATCTTCAAAAAATGCTTGAAAGTGTTTACAATTAGTGATAAAATGGAATAAGTAGAAGCATGAAAACGAAATTTTCATACCGTCTCTTTTTTTGGAGTCTCGTTAGGTATGATATAGAAAGGAAATGGAATGAATACAGACGATACAGTAACGATTTATGATGTCGCCCGTGAAGCAGGAGTTTCAATGGCGACGGTTAGCCGTGTAGTCAATGGCAATAAGAATGTAAAAGAGAACACACGTAAAAAAGTGCTTGAGGTGATTGATCGTTTGGATTACCGTCCAAATGCCGTGGCGCGTGGTCTTGCAAGTAAAAAGACAACTACTGTCGGTGTCGTGATTCCAAATATCACCAATGGTTATTTTTCAACGCTTGCTAAAGGGATTGATGATATCGCTGAAATGTACAAGTACAATATCGTCCTTGCTAACAGTGATGAGGATGATGATAAGGAAGTTTCAGTTGTCAATACACTGTTTTCTAAGCAAGTAGATGGTATCATCTTTATGGGTTACCACTTGACTGAAAAAATTCGTTCAGAGTTTTCTCGTTCTCGGACACCGGTTGTTCTTGCAGGAACTGTGGATGTAGAACATCAGCTTCCAAGTGTCAATATTGACTACAAACAAGCTACGATTGATGCAGTGACCTACCTTGCTAAAGAAAATGAGCGCATTGCTTTCGTAAGCGGTCCATTAGTGGATGACATCAATGGTAAGGTTCGTTTGGTTGGCTACAAGGAAGCCTTGAAAAAAGCAGGGATTTCTTATAGCGAAGGATTGGTATTTGAATCTAAATACACTTATGAAGACGGCTATGCCTTGGCAGAACGCTTGATTTCATCAAACGCAACTGCAGCAGTTGTAACAGGTGATGAATTGGCAGCAGGTGTCTTGAACGGTCTTGCTGATAAGGGTGTGTCAGTACCAGAAGAATTTGAAATCATTACTAGTGATGATTCACAAATCTCACGCTTTACCCGTCCAAACTTGACAACTATTGCCCAACCTCTTTATGACCTTGGTGCTATTAGTATGCGTATGTTGACTAAGATTATGCACAAGGAAGAGTTGGAAGAACGTGAAGTTCTCTTACCTCATGGTTTGACAGAACGTCGTTCCACACGAAAACGTAAATAGAAAAAATCAGGGAATCGTGAAGATTTCCTGATTTTGCTTTCTAGAGTAGGAGTTATACTCAATGAAAGTCAAAAGGCAAACTAGGAAGCTAGCCGCAGGTTGCTCAAAGCACTGCTTTGAGGTTGCAGATAGACGCTGATGTGGTTTGAAGAGATTTTCGAAGAGTATTAGCCTTCCATATAGTCTTTCAAAGCCTGTCCTGTTAGTCCGGCATTGAGGGCAATGAGGAGCTTTAGGCGGGCTTTTTGGGCGTTGAGTTCTTTAACAAAGAAGACACCAGATTTTTGCAACTGCACGCCCCCGCCCTGGTAGGCATAAACAGGTTCCGCAATACCGTTAAAGCATCGTGAAACAAGGGCGACTGGGATTCCTTTTTGCAGAAGGCTTTCTAATTTTTGAGCTGTTTCTTTGGGAATATTACCAGCTCCGAAGGCTTGGATAATCAAACCGTCCAATTGTTCCAAATCCAGCATACCAATCAGCTCATCTGTCATACCGGCATAAGCCGAGATGATAGGGACCAAACCTTGTATGTGATCAAGGTCAAAGCGAACACGAGGTTCAGCTGTTTTGAAGTAGAGGATTTCCCGCTTCGTAATCAGACCAAGTGGCCCATGTGTTGGGGTCTGGAAGGTGCCGACGTTGGTCGTATGCGTTTTGGTGACATACTTGGCAGCGTGGATTTCATCGTTCATAACAACCAAAACCCCTTTGTCCGCAGCCCTGTCATCGCTAGCCACCCGTAAAGCACTCAGATAGTTATAAACACCGTCGCTGCCGAGTTCGTTAGAGCTACGCATTGCCCCTGTTAGAACGATAGGCATATGGGGAACTTCCATGGTATCAAGGAAATAGGCTGTTTCCTCTAAAGTATCGGTCCCGTGTGTGATTACCACTCCATCGTAGTTAGCAGCTTCCTCTTTGATTTTTTGGTAGAGGGCCAGCATATGCTTGGGTTGGATATGAGGGCTTGGCAGGTTAAAAAAGTCCAAGGCGTGGACATGGATTCCTTCAAGAGGATTGGACACATGGTTCATGGGATTATCTGAACTCGTCACAACAGCGCCAGAAGCATCGGCTTGCATGGAAATAGTTCCGCCCGTATGTAAAACAAGGATTTTCTTAGGCATGATTTACTCACTCTTTCTGAAATGTGGTATAATCATTGTATCACAAAAGGGGAGATTGGGATAGGATGGAAGTCAAAGCTGTTTTTTTTGATATCGATGGAACCTTGGTCAACGATCGCAAGAGTGTTTTGAAATCCACTAAGGACGCGATTAAAATCGTCAAAGAACAAGGGGTACTTGTCGGCGTAGCGACAGGACGAGGACCTTTTTTTGTTAAGGAATTGATGGACGATTTGGATTTGGACTTTGCGGTAACCTACAATGGCCAGTATATCTTTACTAAAGACAGAGTCTTGTTCACGAGTCCTATTTCCAAGTTACATTTGCGCCAGCTCATTACGTATGCTAAAAAAGAGGGCAAAGAGATTGCCCTAGGGACCAAGGATGCCATGTTGGGTTCTAAAATCATGTCCTTTGGTTTGGGTTCTTTTTCCCAACGAATCAGTCGCTTCGTTCCCTCAGTTTTAACTCGGACAGTGAGTCATTCCTTTAATCGTATGGTCAGCAAGGTTGTTCCCCAAAAGGAAGAAGATCTGCTTGATCTAATGAATCAGCCTATCTACCAAGTTTTGATGCTGATGACACCAGAAGAATCTGAGAAGGCGGCAGCTGATTTTGAAGACTTGAAATTGACACGTAGCAATCCTTTTGCAGCGGATGTTATCAATCAAGGAAACTCTAAATTGGAAGGCATACGCCGAGTCGGGAAAGAATATGGCTTTGACCTCAACCAAGTCATGGCCTTTGGTGATTCGGATAACGACCTAGAAATGCTGGCTGGTGTCGGTATGTCGGTCGCTATGGGAAATGGTAGTAGCAGTGTCAAGGAAGTTGCTAAGCACATTACCACTAGCAATCAGCAAGACGGAATCCACAAGGCCCTGGAACATTTTGGTGTTCTGGCTTCGGAAAAAGTCTTTGTCAGCCGTGACTATCATTTCAATAAGGTCAAGACCTTCCACCACATGATGGATGAACGGACCCAAGAAGAACCTCGAGCTTGGGATTTAGAAGGTGCAACCCACAGGGCTGGCTTTAAAATAGAAGAATTGGTGGAGTTTGTTCGAGCTGCCAGTCCTTCTGAAGAGGACTTTGGTCAAGCTCTATCGCAACTTCATCAAGCTCTTGATAAGGCAGCAGATAAAGTAGCTAAGAAGACGCTTGCTCAGCAAGATTTGATAGGTCAGGTAGATGCCCTGATTGACACGCTTTACTTTACCTACGGTAGTTTTGTTTTGATGGGGGTGGACCCAGAACGTATTTTTGATATTGTACATCAGGCCAATATGGGGAAAATTTTCCCAGATGGCAAGGCTCATTTTGATCCAGTGACCCACAAAATTTTAAAACCAGATGATTGGGAAGAAAAATATGCTCCAGAACCTGCTATTAAAAAGGAACTGCAGCGCCAGCTCAAGGCTTATGAACGCCATAAAGAGAGAAATAATACTCAATGAAAATCAAAGAGCAAACTAGGAAACTAGCCGCAGGCTGCTCAAAGCATTGCTTTGAGGTTGTAGATAGAATTGACGAAGTCAGTAACATATATATACGGCAAGGCGACGTTGACGTGGTTTGAAGAGATTTTCGAAGAGTATAAATAGTAAACAAAAAGGAGCTCTGGGCTCCTTTTCTTTGTGATTATAAGGTTTTTTCTTGTTCTCTCACAACTAGCAAATCAACCTTAGCATGGCGGAGGATGTATTCAGATGAAGAACCGACCAAGAGGCGTTCAAAGGCGTTGAGACCTGTTGCGCCAACGAGGATGAGGTCCACTTCCTCAGCATCGGGAATAGTACGCGCTAGTAGGGTCTTTGGATTTCCCATTTCAATGACGATATGAACATCTGCCACACCAGCATCTCTTGCACGTTTTTCGTACTCTTTCATCAGACTTTCAGCGTCGACTTGGAGTTCTTCGTAAACTTCAGCATCAAAGGTGGATACGCTTTGGAGAGCGCGTGTGTCAATGACATGTGCGATGGTGAGTTTAGCGTCGTTTCGTAGAGCAGAATGAACTCCCTTGACAAAAGCCAAGTCCGCTTCCTTAGAACCATCGATTGCGACCATAATATTTTGGTAACGTTGTGCCATAATGAAACCTCCTGAAATTTTCTTACTATAATTGTAAACCTTTTCACTATAGAAGTAAAGCAAAAAAAGTATTTTTCAAAAGAATGTTAGCGATTAAAATCTATATAAATATATGATAAAATAAAAGAAAGGATAGCAGGAAAGAAGTGAAGGGAGGGAGAATGATGAAAAACGCTTTTCAAGAAACAAAAAAATCGAATTTCCTTTATTATGGAATCATCCTAGTTTCAGTCTTGCTAGAAGTTATCATGATCTGGCAATTAGAGAGTCTGGTACCGCTTCTCTATCCAGGTTTTGTTGGCTTTTTAGTCTTTCACCTACTCTACCATCTAATCTTATTCCTAGTTGCAAAACGAAGTGGGCGTTGGGATTACTTGATGATATGGGGACTTTTCCTCATGTTCAATCTTCTTTATGACTCCTTTTTAGGCTTGCTTTTTCTAGGTTTATCTTTTGGTATGTAATGTGACTTTCGCAAAATACCTGCTATCTCCCCTGTCTCGACCTCGCTTTTAGCGAGGTTTTTCTTCTATACGAAACTAGTAACACATTTCAGTAAACTTGTCGCATTCTCTTTCTAGTGGTATAATGTTACTATCCTGATGAATTGAGGAAACAAGATGAAAGAATATAACAAGTCTAGTAAGTTAGAGCATGTTGCTTATGATATCCGTGGCCCTGTTTTGGAAGAAGCCATGCGGATGCGAGCAAATGGAGAAAAGATTTTACGTCTGAATACAGGAAATCCAGCAGAATTTGGCTTTACAGCGCCAGATGAGGTCATTCATGACTTGATTATGAATGCGCGTGATAGTGAAGGGTATTCTGACTCTAAAGGGATTTTCTCAGCCCGTAAGGCCATCATGCAGTATTGCCAGTTGAAGAAATTCCCCAATGTCGATATTGATGATATTTACCTTGGAAATGGTGTCAGTGAACTGATTGTTATGTCCATGCAGGGGCTTTTGGACAACGGAGACGAGGTCTTGGTACCTATGCCAGACTATCCTCTCTGGACAGCTGCTGTCAGCCTAGCTGGAGGAAATGCCGTTCATTATTTCTGTGATGAGGCTGCAGAATGGTACCCAGATATTGACGATATCAAGTCAAAAATCACTTCCAATACCAAGGCAATCGTCCTTATCAATCCAAACAACCCAACTGGAGCCCTTTATCCTAAGGAACTTTTGTTGGAGATTATTGAGATTGCCCGTCAAAATGATTTGATCATCTTTGCGGATGAAATTTACGACCGCATGGTAATGGATGGACATGTGCATACGCCTGTGGCAAGCTTGGCACCAGATGTCTTCTGTGTTAGCATGAATGGTCTGTCAAAATCGCACCGTATTGCAGGTTTCCGTGTAGGTTGGATGGTCTTGTCTGGACCTAAGACACATGTTAAAGGCTATATCGAAGGGCTCAATATGCTGTCCAATATGCGCCTTTGCTCTAACGTTTTGGCCCAACAAGTCGTACAAACTTCTTTGGGTGGTCACCAATCAGTCGATGAATTGCTCCTTCCTGGTGGACGAATTTACGAGCAAAGAAATTTCATTTACAATGCTATTCAAGATATTCCAGGTTTGTCTGCGGTTAAACCTAAGGCGGGACTCTATATCTTCCCTAAAATCGACCGCAATATGTACCGTATCGATGATGATGAACAGTTTGTCCTTGATTTCTTGAAACAGGAAAAGGTTCTCTTGGTTCATGGTCGAGGCTTCAACTGGCAGGAACCAGACCACTTCCGTATTGTTTACCTTCCTCGTGTTGATGAACTAGCCCAAATACAAGAAAAGATGACTCGTTTCTTGAAACAGTATCGTAGATAGGGCTTACATTCGAAAAAGCTGGAAACATTTGCCTTGAGCTATTGACAAAAGTGAAAGAATCAGATAGAATAGTAAAGTATGTTTAGTAACTGATCACTTTATAGCCGGCTAAACGAATACAAAATCTATGAGGAGGTATTCATCGTGAAACGTACTTATCAACCAAGTAAACTTCGTCGTGCGCGCAAACACGGATTCCGTAACCGTATGTCAACTAAAAACGGTCGTCGCGTATTGGCAGCTCGTCGTCGTAAAGGACGCAAAGTTTTGGCTGCATAATCCAAACGAATTCTATCAAAAATCAGTAGGAACTCGAGTCTACTGATTTTTATTTTTGTAAAAAAGTACAAAAATCTTTATATTTTCGCTTGAATAGTGTATAATATTTCACATACTGTAAAAATGGAGAATAATCATGAAGAAATCAAAAGTTATGCTTTTTGGAACTATGGCTTTGACAGCAGGTCTAGCTTTAGCAGCGTGTGGATCATCTCAATCAAGTAATGCAGACAAGACTTACTCTTATATCTTTGTCAATAACCCAGATACCTTGGATTATATTACTTCTACCCGAGACTCCACATCTAGTATCACAACCAACTTGATTGATGGTTTGTTGGAAAATGACCAATATGGCAATCTCATCCCGTCTATGGCTGAGTCATGGACAGTGTCAAAAGATGGTTTGACCTACACTTATAAGATCCGTCAGGGGGCAAAATGGTACACTTCTGAAGGAGAAGAGTATGCGGATGTAACAGCTCATGACTTTGTGACTGGTCTTAAGTATGCGGCTGATAAAAAGGCTGAAAACTTGTACTTGGTACAAGATTCTATCAAAGGGCTAGCAGACTATGTTGAAGGGAAATCATCTGATTTTGAAACTGTTGGTGTTAAGGCAGTGGATGATTACACACTCCAATACACCCTCAACCAACCTGAGACTTATTGGAATTCTAAAACAACAGCAAGTATCCTTAGTCCTGTAAACGAAGCTTTCTTGAAGTCTAAGGGAGATGACTTTGGAAGTGTGACGCCATCAAGTATCTTGTCAAATGGTCCTTACTTGTTTAAGTCCTTCACATCAAAATCTTTAATTGAATTTGATAAGAATCCTAATTACTGGGATAAGGACAATGTTAAAATCGAGAAAGTGAAACTCTCTTTCTTTGACGGTTCTGACCAAGACAGCATTGCTAGAGGTTTCTTGGATGGTAATTATACAGATGGCCGTATCTTCCCAACAAGTTCAGTCTTTGCTGAACTCAAGAAGGGAAATGAGGACAAGATTACCTATACACCGCAAAACTCAGTTACTTTCTACTATCTTTTTAACGTGAATCGTCAAAGTTACAAGCAGACTATGAAACAGTCTGATAAGGAAAAGACAGATTCACGCGCAGCTATGCAGAATAAAGATTTCCGTCAGGCTATCAACTTTGCCTTTGACCGTCATGCTTATGCAGCACAGACAAATGGTGAAGATGGAGCAGACCGTATCTTGCGTAACACAGTTACACCAAGTAACTTTGTCCAAGTTGGCGAAAAGAACTTTGGTGATATTGTCAATGAAAAAATTGTCAACTACGGTAAAGATTGGGCAAATATTAACCTAAACGATGGTAAGCAAGCCTTCTTGAACCCTGACAAGGCCAAAGAGAAGTTTGCTAAGGCCAAAGAAAGTCTGCAAGCTCAAGGAGTAACCTTCCCAATTCATTTGGATATGCCAGTTGACCAGACTGCTAAGTTGGATGTGCAACAGGCTGGATCTTTCAAACAAACAGTGGAAGAAACCCTTGGTAAGGAGAATGTGGTTATTGATGTTATCCAACTTTCTCCAGATGAAAAAGACCAGGCAACCTACTTTGCAGATACAGCAGAACAAAAAGACTACGATATCGACATCTCAGGATGGGGTGGAGACTACTCAGATCCTAAGACTTATCTAGCTATTCTTGATCCAGAGACAGGTTCTCAGTTGAAAAACATGGGCTTGTCTGAAGGAAAAGACAAAGAAGTCAAGGATAAGATTGGTCTTTCTGACTACAAGAAACTCTTGGATCAGGCAGATGCGGAAATCACAGATAATCATGCTCGCTATGAAAAATATGCTGAAGCCCAAGCTTGGTTGACAGATAGTGCCCTCTTCCTACCAGTTCAAAGTGGTGGAGCTAATCCAATCTTCCGTAAGACTGTACCGTTTACAGGCCCATTCTCATTCGTTGGGAATAAAGGAAATGCTGACAACTATAAATATGTTGAACTGCAAAAAGAGCCAGTAACTGCTAAACAGTACCAAGAACTCTATGAAAAGTGGCTAAAAGAAAAAGCTGAGTCAAATAAAAAAGCTCAGGAAGATTTAGCTAACCACATTCAATGATATTCCTAGTAATGCTTTTCAGTTAATACTCTTCGAAAATCTCTTCAAACCACGTCAGCGTTGCCTTACCGTATATATTGTTACTGACTTCGTCAGTTCTATCTGCAACCTCAAAACAGTGTTTTGAGCTGACTTCGTCAGTTTCATCTACAACCTCAAAGCAGTGCTTTGAGCAGCCTGCGGCTAGATTCCTAGTTTGCTCTTTGATTTTCATTGAGTATAAGCATAGTGACTGGATTCAGAAAAAGGCCTTACCAGAGCTTCTTGCTTCTGGTAGGGCCTTTTCTTTATTCTTTTAAGTGATAGGAATAGCTAGCGACAACGACGTCTTGGTGCCAACGGAGGGCATATTTGAGTTTGAGACTCATCTGATTGTGTAGGATATTTTGCCAAGGTTTATTAGGGATAAACTGGGGTACCAGAACAGTGACTGTATAGTTCTTTTTCTGGGCTTCCTCGGATATCCGTTTGACATACTTGACAGTAGGCGTGATGATATCGCGGTAGCTGGTCTTGATATTTTTCAGAGTAATGGTTGGGAAGTAATCGGCAAATTCTTGGAGAATTTCTTGGTCTTTCTCTGCTGTTTCCTTAGTAGAAATGTGCATGGCTAAGACTTCGTCACCGATACTTTGGGCATAGTTAATGGCTCCGACGCTGACTCTGGTAACATTTCCTACGAGGACGAGGACAAGATTGCCATCGTAGGTACGTTTTTCGATTCCTTCATAGAGTCGCAGTTGTTGGGCTACTTTTTGGTAATGACTGTGAATTGCTAAGAAGAGTAGGGTGAGTACGAGAATAATCGGGAAGAAGGGCCAGATATCACTGAGACGGAAAAAGAGCAAGATTAGTACAATCGCGTAGCAAATGATGGCCCCAAGGATATTGGCAAGGGCAGGTTTTAAGAAATTTGCCCCTTTTTCTTTTTTCCAATGACGAATCATCCCAGTCTGAGAAAGGGCAAAGGGCACGAAGACACCGATAGTATAGAGAGGAATCAAACGTTCGGTATTACCATTAAAAATGAGAAGAAGAATCATAGCTCCAAATGCCAGAGTTAAAATTCCATTGGAGTAGCCTAGGCGGTCTCCTTTTTCCATAAAGAGGTGGGGCATGTACTTGTTTTTAGCCATATTGTAGGCCAGCATAGGGAAGGCTGAAAAGCCAGTATTGGCTGCTACAGCCAAAATTAAGGCTGTGGAGAATTGGAAGGTATAATAGCCAAGGTGACCTAAGAAAGAATCACCAAGGATTCCCTGAGCCATCTGTGAGAGGATAGTTTCTCCGTGTTGAGGCATAATCCCCATCCAGTAGTTTAGGAAGGTGATACCAGCAAAAAGAAAACCTAAAATCAAGGCCATGATGGTCAAGGTCTGAGCAGCATTCTTTTCTTTTGGAGCCTTGAAAAAGGGAACGGCATTTGAAATAGCTTCAACCCCTGTCAGAGAGGCAGATCCGCTGGTAAAAGCTCTTAGAATGAGAATGATAGACATGCTCGGAACAGCATGCCCAATAGGTGAAGTTGCCTGATAGCTGAGAGACCCTGTCATTAGTTGAAAGATTCCGTAGAGCAAGAGAAAGACAGTACTGATGATAAAGAGATAGACAGGAATCATCAGAGAGCTGGCAGATTCTTTCAATCCTCTTAAATTCAAGAGCATGAGCAGGCAGACTAGGAAAATAGAGATATGAAGATTGTAGGGATGGAGGGCAGGGATGGCTGCTGTAATAGCATCAGCTCCAGACGCAACGGATACGGCTACTGTCAGCATGTAGTCAACTAGCAGGCTACCTCCAGCGATCAAGCCAAGTTGAGGAGATAGATTTTCTCGAGTAACCATATATGCCCCTCCCCCTTGAGGGTAGGCATGGATGATTTGACGGTAGGAAACGGTCAGGCTAGCTAGAAGCAGGAGGACAAAGAGGCCGATAGGAAGACTCCACCATATAGCTAGGGGAGAGAGACTAGCCAAGACGAGGACTACTTGCTCAGGCCCATAGGCAATGGAAGATAGAGCGTCGCTTGACAACATGGCCAAGGCCTGCATTTTTCCCAGCAGTCCCCCCTCGCCTTCGGTTAAGGACTTGAGAGGACGACCGATAAAAGTCTGTTTTAATTTTGTAAACATGGTATTTTCCTTTACTGAAAATTTCAATAAGTGCTATTATACTGCTTTGGAAAAAGAGCGTCAAGAGATGATGATGGGTTTTAGAATATTTTTTTCAGATGAGGAGAGAGGTCAGTTTTTTTGCTATAATAGTAGATAGAAAACGAGGTTAGAAGAGATGATTTTTGATACACATACACACTTGAATGTAGAAGAATTTGCAGGTCGTGAGGCAGAAGAAATTACCTTGGCTGCTGAGATGGGTGTGACACAGATGAATATTGTTGGTTTTGATCAACCGACGATTGAGCGTGCCTTGGAGTTGGTGGATGAGTACGACCAACTTTACGCGACTATTGGTTGGCATCCGACAGAAGCAGGGACTTACACAGAGGAGATTGAAGCCTACTTGCTTGACAAGCTCAAGCATCCAAAGGTAGTTGCCTTGGGTGAGATTGGTTTGGACTACCATTGGATGACAGCGCCAAAAGAGGTGCAGGAGCAGGTTTTTCGCCGTCAGATTCAGTTATCTAAGGCCTTGGATTTGCCTTTTGTTGTCCACACCCGTGATGCGCTGGAAGATACCTATGAGATTATTAAGAGCGAGGGAGTTGGTCCTCGAGGTGGGATTATGCACTCATTTTCAGGGACGCTTGAGTGGGCAGAGAAGTTTGTCGCGCTTGGCATGACTATTTCCTTCTCAGGAGTGGTGACTTTTAAGAAAGCAACTGACATCCAAGAAGCAGCTAAAGAGTTACCTTTGGACAAGATTTTGGTGGAGACGGATGCGCCTTACCTGGCTCCTGTTCCTAAACGTGGTCGCGAAAACAAAACAGCCTACACTTGCTATGTAGTAGATTTTATCGCGGATTTGCGTGGCATGACGACAAAAGAACTGGCGGCAGCAACGACTGAAAATGCAGAACGAATTTTTGGATTGGACAGCAAGTAATGAAAGAAAAAATTTCCCAAGTTATCGTGGTCGAAGGGCGCGATGATACGGCCAATCTCAAACGCTATTTCGATGTAGAGACCTATGAGACACGAGGTTCTGCCATCAATGAGCAGGATCTAGAGCGGATTCAGCGCTTGCACCAACGTCATGGAGTCATTGTCTTTACAGACCCAGATTTTAATGGGGAGCGGATTCGTCGCATGATTATGACGGCCATTCCAACAGTTCAGCATGCCTTCCTCAAGCGAGATGAAGCTGTTCCCAAGTCCAAGACCAAGGGCCGTTCTCTGGGAATTGAGCATGCCAGCTATGAAGACCTGAAAACGGCTCTAGCTCAGGTGACAGAACAATTTGAACATGAGAGTCAGTTTGACATTAGTCGTAGCGACTTGATTCGACTTGGTTTTCTAGCAGGAGCAGACAGCCGTAAGCGACGAGAATATCTAGGAGAGGCTCTCCGGATTGGCTATTCCAACGGCAAGCAACTTCTCAAACGCTTAGAGTTGTTTGGGGTTACTTTGGCAGAAGTGGAAGAAGTTATGAAATCTTATGAGAACAGCTAAGCAGCCCCAAAATGTAAGGGGAATGTGTTACAATAGTAGTAGCAGATAATAGAAAAGAGAATAGATGAGAATTGCAGATTATAGCGTGACCAAGGCAGTGCTGGAGCGTCACGGTTTTACCTTTAAAAAGTCTTTCGGGCAAAATTTCTTGACGGATACCAATATCCTACAAAAAATCGTGGATACGGCTGAGATTGATGACCAGGTCAATGTTATCGAAATTGGGCCAGGGATTGGTGCCTTGACGGAGTTTCTGGCTGAGCGTGCAGCTCAAGTTATGGCCTTTGAGATTGACCACCGTTTGGTACCGATTTTAGCGGATACCCTGCGTGATTTTGATAATGTGACCGTAGTTAACGAAGATATTCTCAAGGTTGATTTGGCGCAACATATCCAGAATTTCAAAAATCCTGACCTGCCAATCAAGGTAGTGGCTAATTTACCTTACTACATCACGACGCCTATTCTCATGCACTTAATCGAGAGTGGGATTCCTTTTAGTGAGTTTGTTGTTATGATGCAGAAAGAAGTGGCAGACCGCATTTCAGCCCAGCCGAATACCAAGGCTTACGGTAGCTTGTCGATTGCGGTGCAGTATTACATGACAGCCAAGGTTGCCTTTATCGTGCCTCGTACGGTCTTTGTGCCAGCGCCAAACGTGGACTCTGCTATTTTGAAAATGGTGCGTCGTCCAGAACCAGCCGTAGCAGTGGAAGACGAGAACTTCTTCTTTAAGGTTTCTAAGGCTAGTTTCACTCATCGCCGCAAGACCTTGTGGAACAATTTGACAGGTTACTTTGGCAAGACTGAAGAGGTCAAGGACAAGCTGACCAAGGCTTTGGACCAAGCAGGCTTGTCACCAAGTGTACGTGGGGAAGCCCTCAGCTTGGCAGAATTTGCCAGCCTAGCAGATGCACTTAAAGGGCAAGGACTCTAAGATGCAGGGACAAATTATTAAAGCCTTGGCAGGCTTCTACTATGTAGAGAGTGATGGCAAGGTTTATCAAACACGAGCGCGTGGAAATTTTCGTAAAAAAGGCCATACTCCCTACGTTGGGGATTTGGTAGATTTTTCTGCCGAGGAAAATTCAGAAGGCTATATCCTCAAGATTCACGAACGCAAAAACAGCCTAGTCCGTCCGCCAATTGTTAATATTGACCAAGCTGTAGTAATCATGTCAGTCAAGGAACCTGATTTTAACAGCAATTTGCTGGATCGTTTCTTGGTTCTTTTGGAGCACAAGGACATCCATCCCATCGTTTATATTTCCAAAATGGACCTACTGGAAGATAGAGGGGAACTGGATTTTTACCAACAGACCTATGGTGATATCGGCTATGACTTTGTGACCAGTAAAGAGGAACTCCTGCCTTTATTGACAGGCAAGGTTACGGTCTTTATGGGGCAGACAGGTGTTGGGAAGTCAACACTTCTCAATAAAATCGCACCAGACCTCAATCTTGAAACAGGAGAAATTTCAGACAGTCTGGGTCGCGGGCGCCACACTACTCGAGCAGTTAGTTTTTATAATCTCAATGGAGGTAAAATCGCAGACACACCAGGTTTTTCATCATTGGATTATGAAGTATCAACGGCGGAAGACCTCAATCAGGCCTTTCCAGAGATTGCTAGTGTCAGCCGAAACTGCAAATTCCGCACTTGTACCCATACCCATGAGCCGTCCTGTGCAGTGAAGCCGGCAGTAGAAGAGGGTGCCATTGCCATCTTCCGTTTTGACAACTACCTGCAATTCCTCAGTGAGATTGAAAATCGCAGAGAAACCTATAAAAAAGTCAGCAAAAAAATTCCAAAATAAGGAGAAACCTATGTCTCAATACAAGATTGCTCCGTCAATTCTGGCAGCAGATTATGCCAACTTTGAACGTGAAATCAAACGTCTAGAAGCAACTGGTGCAGAATATGCCCATATCGATATCATGGATGGTCACTTTGTACCACAAATCAGTTTTGGTGCAGGTGTGGTCGAAGCTCTTCGACCTCATAGCAAGATGGTCTTTGACTGCCACTTGATGGTGGCGAATCCTGAACACCACTTAGAAGACTTTGCGCGCGCAGGTGCAGATATCATCAGTATCCATGTAGAAGCAACACCTCATATCCATGGCGCCCTCCAAAAAATTCGTTCTCTAGGGGTCAAACCTTCAGTTGTTATCAATCCTGGCACACCAGTTGAAGCCATCAAGCACGTCCTTCATCTAGTTGACCAAGTTTTAGTCATGACAGTTAACCCAGGCTTTGGTGGGCAAGCCTTTCTACCAGAGACTATGGATAAGGTCCATGAGTTGGTTGCTCTTCGTGATGAAAAAGGCTTGAACTTTGAAATCGAAGTGGATGGCGGGATTGATGATCGAACTATTGCTCAGGCTAAAGCAGCTGGTGCGACCGTTTTTGTAGCAGGATCCTATGTCTTTAAGGGAGATGTCAATGAGCGAGTACAAACTCTCAGAAAACAACTGGACTAGGGTTGCCGTTTTTGCAGGAGGAGACCGCGGTCACTACCGGACGGACTTTGATAGTTTTGTCGGTGTGGATCGAGGCTCGCTTTGGGTTTTGGAAGAAAACCTTCCTCTTGCTCTAGCAGTTGGAGATTTTGATTCTGTAACTGCAGAAGAACGACAGGTGATTCAAAAACGTGCCCAGCATTTTGTCCAAGCCCGACCAGAAAAAGATGATACAGATTTGGAATTGGCTCTCTTAACCATCTTTGAGCAAAATCCTCAGGCTGAGGTTACTATTTTTGGTGCTTTAGGTGGCCGTATTGATCACATGCTGGCTAATGTTTTTCTTCCTAGCAATCCCAAGTTGGCGCCTTATATGCGCCAGATAGAAATTGAGGATGGGCAAAATTTGATTGCCTATTGTCCAGAAGGAACCAGTCAGCTAGAACCCCGCTCGGACTATGACTATCTAGCCTTTATGCCGGTTCGGGATAGCCGGCTGACCATTCTTGGAGCTAAGTATGAGTTGACAGAGGAAAATTTTTTCTTTAAAAAAGTGTACGCTTCTAACGAATATATAGATAGGGAAGTTTCGGTGACTTGCCCAGATGGCTATGTGGTTGTACTGCATAGCAAGGACAGGAGGTAGGATGGAAAGTTTACTTGTTCTATTATTGATTGCCAACCTAGGTGGTCTCTTTCTGATTTGGCAAAGACAGGATAAGCAGGCAAAATTTCTCAGCAAGAACTTGGAGGATCAGGCCGATCATCTGTCAGACCAGTTGGACTACCGCTTTGAACAAGCCCGACAAGCCAGTCAGTTGGACCAAAAAGATTTGGAAGTGGCTGTCAGTGACCGTTTGCAAGAAGTGCGAATCGAATTGCACCAAGGCTTAACTCAGGTCCGTCAAGAAATGACAGAGAATCTCTTGCAAACTAGGGAGAAGACTGACCAACGTCTTCAAGCTCTGCAGGAATCAAATGAGCAACGTTTGGAACAAATGCGCCAAACAGTCGAGGAAAAACTAGAAAAGACCTTACAGACACGCTTGCAGGCTTCCTTTGAGACAGTTTCCAAGCAATTGGAGTCTGTCAATCGTGGTCTTGGAGAAATGCAGACTGTTGCCCGCGATGTCGGCGCCCTTAATAAGGTTCTCTCAGGAACCAAGACGAGAGGTATTCTGGGTGAATTGCAACTGGGGCAAATCATCGAAGACATCATGACACCTGCCCAGTACGAAAGAGAATTTGCAACGGTTGAAAACTCTAGTGAACGAGTGGAGTATGCCATCAAGTTGCCCGGACAAGGCGACCAGGAATACGTCTACCTACCAATTGACTCTAAGTTTCCACTGGCAGATTATTACCGTCTAGAAGAAGCCTATGAAGCAGGTGATAAGGACGAGATTGAACGCTGTCGTAAATCGCTTTTAGCAAGCGTCAAGCGCTTTGCTAAGGATATCAGGAATAAGTATCTAGCACCGCCTCGGACAACCAATTTTGGAGTCTTGTTTGTTCCAACAGAAGGTCTCTACTCAGAAATTGTCCGCAATCCGGTTTTCTTTGATGATTTGAGACGGGAGGAACAGATTATTGTCGCAGGTCCAAGTACCCTGTCAGCCCTCCTCAATTCCCTATCAGTTGGCTTCAAGACTCTCAATATCCAAAAGAGTGCCGACCATATCAGCAAGACCCTTGCTAGCGTTAAGACCGAGTTTGGCAAGTTTGGTGGCATTCTGGTCAAGGCACAAAAACACCTCCAACATGCCTCTGGCAATATTGATGAATTATTAAACCGTCGCACCACAGCTATCGAGCGGACGCTCCGTCACATTGAGTTGTCAGAAGGTGAGCCTGCGCTTGATCTACTCCATTTCCAAGAAAATGAGGAAGAATATGAAGATTAGTCACATGAAAAAAGATGAGCTGTTTGAAGGCTTTTACCTAATCAAGTCAGCTGACCTTAGACAAACTCGCGCTGGGAAAAACTACCTAGCCTTTACCTTCCAAGATGATAGTGGCGAGATTGAAGGGAAACTCTGGGATGCTCAACCTCATAACGTTGAGGCCTTTACCGCAGGTAAGGTTGTCCACATGAAAGGACGCCGAGAAGTTTATAACAACACCCCTCAAGTCAATCAAATTACCCTCCGCTTGCCTCAGCCTGGTGAACCCAATGATCCAGCTGATTTCAAGGTCAAGTCGCCAGTTGATGTCAGGGAAATCCGTGACTACATGTCGCAAATGATTTTTAAAATTGAAAATCCTGTTTGGCAACGGATTGTTCGAAAGCTCTACACCAAGTATGATAAGGAATTTTACTCCTATCCAGCTGCCAAGACTAATCACCATGCCTTTGAAACGGGTTTGGCTTATCATACGGCGACCATGGTGCGTTTGGCGGATGCTATTAGCGAAGTCTATCCTCAGCTCAATAAGAGCCTGCTCTATGCAGGGATTATGCTGCATGACTTAGCTAAAGTCATCGAGTTGACGGGACCAGACCAGACCGAATACACAGTTAGAGGCAATCTCCTTGGGCATATCGCTCTGATTGATAGTGAAATTACCAAGACAGTGATGGAACTCGGCATCGATGATACCAAGGAAGAAGTCGTTCTGCTTCGTCACGTAATCCTTAGTCACCATGGCTTACTTGAGTATGGAAGTCCAGTCCGTCCACGCATTATGGAAGCAGAGATTATCCATATGATTGACAATCTGGATGCTAGCATGATGATGATGTCAACAGCTCTTGCTTTGGTAGATAAAGGAGAGATGACCAATAAAATCTTCGCTATGGACAATCGTTCCTTCTATAAACCAGATTTAGATTAACAATTTAAGAAAAATGAGCATTTTTTAGGATAAGAATGTTCGTTTTTTTATGTGAATATGGTATAATAGATAAAATATCAAAATTAAATGAAATGGGAAATAGAAATGAAATTAAGAAGAAGTGATCGAATGGTTGTCATTTCCAACTATTTGATTAATAATCCTTATAAACTAACTAGTCTCAATACTTTTGCTGAAAAGTATGAATCTGCTAAATCATCCATCTCAGAGGATATCGTCATTATCAAACGAGCCTTTGAGGAAATTGAAATCGGTCATATCCAGACAGTAACTGGTGCTGGTGGTGGTGTCATTTTCACACCATCAATCTCAAGCCATGATGCCAAGGAAATGGTTGAGGACTTGCGTGCTAAGTTGTCAGAAAGTGACCGTATCTTGCCAGGTGGCTATATCTACCTGTCTGATTTGCTTAGTACACCAGCTATCTTGAAAAATATTGGTCGCATTATTGCCAAGAGCTTTATGGACCAAAAAATTGATGCGGTTATGACAGTAGCTACTAAGGGTGTTCCACTTGCAAATGCAGTTGCCAATGTCCTCAATGTTCCCTTTGTTATTGTGCGCCGTGACCTGAAAATTACCGAAGGTTCAACTGTCAGCGTCAACTATGTATCCGGTTCAAGTGGAGATCGCATTGAGAAAATGTTTCTTTCAAAACGCAGTCTCAAGGCAGGCAGCCGTGTCTTGATTGTGGATGACTTCTTGAAAGGTGGCGGAACTGTCAATGGGATGATCAGCCTCTTGCGTGAGTTTGATTCAGAATTGGCAGGTGTAGCGGTCTTTGCGGATAATGCTCAAGAAGAACGCGAAAAGCAGTTTGACTACAAGTCACTCTTGAAGGTAACCAATATTGATGTCAAGAACCAAGCCATCGATGTTGAGGTTGGCAATATCTTTGACGAAGATAAATAAGAGATAGAACTAAAGGTTGGAACGATTGTCCCAGCCTTTCTTTGCAAATAGAATAGAAGGAAACTTATGAAAACACCATTTATCAATAAAGAAGACTTGGAAAAGATTGTTGCCGAGTTCCCGACTCCCTTTCACTTGTATGATGAGAAGGGAATTCGTGAAAAGGCAAGAGCCGTCAACCAAGCCTTTTCGTGGAACAAGGGCTTTAAGGAATATTTTGCAGTTAAGGCTACTCCAACTCCAGCTATTTTGAAAATTCTCCAAGAGGAAGGTTGCGGTGTGGACTGCTCTAGTTATGTGGAGCTTTTGATGAGCCATAAACTGGATTTTCCAGGTTCTGAGATCATGTTCTCTTCAAACAACACGCCAGATAAGGAATATGCCTATGCGCGTGAATTGGGTGCGACCATTAACTTGGATGCCTTTGAAGATATTGAACACCTGGAGCGAGCAGCAGGCATTCCAGAAATCATTTCTTGTCGTTACAATCCTGGAGGTGTTTTTGAGCTAGGAACAGATATTATGGACAATCCTGGAGAAGCCAAGTTTGGCATGACCAAGGACCAGCTCTTTGAAGCTTTTGCCATATTGAAGGAAAAAGGAGCTAAGACTTTTGGGATTCACTCCTTCCTAGCGTCCAATACCGTGACCCATCTCTATTATCCAGAGTTGGCTCGTCAGCTTTTTGAATTGGCTGTTGAAATCAAGGAAAAGTTGGGCATTTCGCTAGACTTTATCAATCTTTCTGGCGGTATTGGTGTCAACTATCGTCCAGACCAGGAGCCAAATGATATTGCCTTGATTGGTGAGGGAGTTCGTAAGGTGTATGAAGAGGTCCTTACGCCAGCAGGTCTTGGTCAAGTCAAGATTTTCACCGAATTGGGTCGCTTTATGTTAGCACCTCACGGTGCTTTGGTCACAAGAGTTACCCATAAGAAGAAAACCTACCGTACCTATCTAGGTGTGGATGCATCAGCAGTCAACCTCATGCGTCCAGCCATGTACGGAGCCTACCACCATATTACCAATCTGACCCATCCAGATGGACCAGCTGAAGTTGTAGATGTGGTTGGTTCACTCTGTGAAAACAATGATAAATTTGCAGTAAATCGTGAACTACCTCATACAGAAATCGGTGATTTGCTGGTAATTCATGATACAGGTGCTCATGGTTTTTCAATGGGCTACCAGTACAATGCCAAACTTCGTTCTGCGGAAATCCTCTATACCGAAGAAGGTAAAGCCCGTCAAATCCGCCGTGCAGAGCGCCCTGAGGACTACTTTGCAACCTTGTATGGCTTTGATTTTGAAGAATAAAATGATAAGTAATTGAAAATGAAATTGAAAAACAGATTGCTTTCTAAAAAATAGGCAAAAATCTTGTTTTTCCTTCAAGTCGTGATATAATAAAACTATAAAACGTTTTCAAGGAAGGTAACGATATGTCTGAAGAAACAATTGATTATGGACAAGTGACAGGAATGGTGCATTCGACAGAAAGCTTTGGATCAGTAGATGGGCCGGGTATTCGCTTTATTGTCTTTTTGCAGGGCTGTCACATGCGTTGCCAGTATTGCCATAACCCTGACACTTGGGCTATGGAGTCCAATAAATCACGTGAACGGACGGTAGATGATGTCTTGACAGAGGCCTTGCGCTACCGTGGTTTCTGGGGAAATAAGGGTGGGATTACAGTCAGTGGAGGAGAAGCCCTCTTGCAGATTGATTTCTTGATTGCCCTCTTTACCAAGGCCAAAGAACACGGAATCCACTGTACTTTGGATACCTGTGCCCTTCCTTTCCGTAATAAACCACGTTACCTTGAGAAGTTTAACAAACTCATGGCTGTCACTGACTTGGTCCTCTTGGATATCAAGGAAATCAACGAAGAACAGCACAAGATTGTCACTAGCCAAACCAATAAAAACATCCTGGCCTGTGCCCAGTATCTATCAGATATTGGAAAACCTGTCTGGATTCGCCATGTGCTAGTTCCAGGTTTGACAGACAGAGATGATGACTTGATTGAACTTGGTAAGTTCGTCAAGACTCTTAAAAATGTTGATAAGTTTGAAATTCTACCTTATCACACCATGGGTGAGTTCAAATGGCGTGAATTGGGAATTCCATATTCCCTCGAAGGGGTTAAACCACCAACAGCAGATCGCGTCAAGAACGCTAAAAAACTCATGGATACCGAAAGTTACCAAGACTATATGAAACGTGTACATGGATAAAAAAGAAGCCTGATGGAAACATCGGGCTTTTAAATTTACACAAATATAGATAATTAAATGAAACAAAATTTTATACTCTTCGAAAATCTCTTCAAACCACGTCAGCGTCGCTTTGTCGTATATATGTGACTGACTTCGTCAGTCTTATCTACAACCTCAAAACCGTGTTTTGAGCAGCCTGCGGCTAGCTTCCTAGTTTGCTCTTTGATTTTCATTGAGTATTAAATCTTTTTTACTCTCTAAATTCTGAAAAAAATCCGAAAATGAGTGTATAAGATATAGTTACTTTTAGAAATATTAAATAGAATAGGAGAACATCTATGGAACAAAGTATTACCATTAAAAATTTATGTAAGTCGTATGGCCAAACTCAAATTTTAAAAGATATTTCTTTTGAAGCAAAAGCAGGTAAAGTGACTGCTTTCCTGGGTCCAAATGGAGCTGGTAAAAGTTCAACCTTACGTATTTTATTAGGATTAGACAAAGCAACATCTGGTCTTACCAAAATTGGAGATCAAACTTATAAGGAATTAAAATTTCCTCTAAAGACTGTAGGAGCTTCATTTGACAGTGTAGGAGCTCCTGATGATCGGACTGTTTATCAACATTTGAAAATTGTTGCTGCTAGTAATGGGATATCCAGTCAGCGAATTGAACAAGTCTTGGATATGGTGGATATTAGTCATAAGAAAAAATCTAAAATTGGGAAATTATCATTAGGAGAAGGACAACGCTTGGGAATTGCAACAGCTCTATTAGGAAATCCTCAATATCTGATATTGGATGAACCGACTAATGGGTTGGATCCAAGAGGAATTCGGTGGTTTAGAGAGTTTATAAAAAAACAAGCTCAAGAAGGGAAGACCGTCTTACTGTCATCTCATATATTATCGGAAGTGGAAGCAGTAACAGATGATGTAGTTATCATAAATAAAGGAAAAGTTCTTATAAAAGGGACTTTACAAGAAGTGATGAAAAATCTTTCTTCACTAGAGGAAGTCTTCTTTAGTTTAACAGAGGGAGGGAAGTGACATGGCACTTATTTACTCTCTTCATTCTGAAATATTGAAATTACTTTATAATAGAGCTACTCATGTTGTACTATTCTTGATACTGGTATTTCAAACGTTTTTAGCAAATATTGGTGCTTCTCAAATTGTTTCAGTTGGTATCCATGCTACACCAGAGACAAATCCAGATTTAGCAGAGGCCTTACCTCCTATTGAATTTTTAGGTTTTGATGTCACTTTATTTGGTGTTTTTATTATGATTATCCTAGGCTCAATTTACGGAGCCGAGGAATACAAAGGCTTGGCTATTCGTACAAGCCTCCTCTCTGTTACAAATCGAAGTACTTTCCTAGTTTCAAAAACATTAGTTTGGCTTATATTTTCTTTTATCATTTCCTTTCTATCAATATTCTTGACAATTAACATGACACATTATGTTTTAGGACAAGATGGCTTATTGCTTTTTTTACTAAATGGAACAGTTTGGTTCTATATATTTTTAGCCAGTATAGCTTGGACTTTGTTGGGACTGCTGGCCTATATTATGGCTTTGACATTTAAAACAGCCATTGTTCCTCTATTATTTTTGCTTCCTCAAGTCTACAATTTAGGAACATTCTTAGCAAACTATATATCGGTTGCAAAATTTCTTCCAGTTGCATTGGGGCAAGGATTGATTGCTACATCTCCTCAAATTTTAGAATATAATAGTTTACAAAATATTTTACTTTTACTTTGTTGGAACTTCTCATTCTTGGCTTTAGCAATCTACCGCTTACTTAAGTCAGATATTGGAGGAGGTGAATAAGTTGAAAGAGCAACTTAAAAGTGAATATCTCAAGTTTATGATGAATCCGTGGCACTGGTTGATTATAGGTGCTCTATTACTGTGTGTTCCAGCGTTAGTTATTTTTTTAAATAATAAGCCAGACCAGTTGACCCTACAGTTTGTTTTGGAACAGCTACTGCAAAGTCTCTATTTAGGACAGGCGGGTTTCATTAGTCTGGCTGTTCTATTTATAGGTCAAGAATTTACAGGTTCTAGCCTTCGTACCAGTTTTCTTACATGTCCAAATCGTTTGATATTTATAATCTGTAAACTAGCTATTGTATTATGTATGGAAATTGTATTATTGGTTGCTGTAATATCATTATGCATACTAATCGCGCAAGGATACTACAATATCAATCTTTTGAGTAATATTAAACATGTTCTAACAATTCTATTTCCAGCTTGTATTTCTATTCTAACCTTCTCTCTTTTAAGTGGTATTTTTGTATTTATTTCCCAGTCTTTTATCTTAATTTTGGGAATAAGTTTATCCCTTTTATTGGGGTTGGGACAAATGTTATTACAATTCAGTTCTTTTTTTAGAAATTTACCATTACTGGCTAGTATGAATTGTTTTTATACCTATCCATTGTCTCTTTATTATCCAGTGTGGCAAGGCTTAGGGATACAAATAGTTTGGTTATTAATTGTTTTTCTATTTGCTACATTGATACTTATAGGAAAAAATGTACGCTAAAGACAGGGGATATCCTGTCTTTTTCTCAGTTAGTGCTATAATATATTCAGGAGGGTGAGTTATGGCTTATAAAATTTTGGTTGTAGATGATGATCTTGCTATTCTTCGCCTAATAAAAAAAGTACTAGAATATGAAAAATATGAAGTAGTCATACGAAATAAGATAGAAGAGATTGATCTTTGTGATTTTACAGGCTTTGACTTGATTCTATTAGATATTATGATGCCTGTTAGTGGTTTAGAAATCTGTCAGATGATTCGCGAGCAGATAACTGTTCCTATCTGTTTTATAACTGCCAAGGATATGGATGAAGACTTAGTAGCTGGAATCAATGCAGGTGCTGATGATTATATTATGAAGCCCTTTAGTATGCAAGAATTGTTAGCACGTGTTAAAATGCACTTGCGTCGTGAAGAACGGACTAAAGGAAATGTTCATCAAATAAAGATTGGGAAGCTTATACTATATACGGATAGTAAGGAACTATTTGTAAACGATGATAAGATTGCCTTGACAAGGAGGGAATTTGATATAGTGAATCTTTTAGCAAGCACCCCAAGTAGAATATACTCTATAGAGGAAATTTATAATTATCTATATCCACAAAGTTCCGAAGCTCTTTTACGTTCGGTTTCAGAGTATATTTATCAAATTCGTCAAAAGCTGAAACCTTATCAATTAAATCCAATTAAAACCTTGTATGGTGGAGGATATCAATGGGTAGAATCAAAAGTTTTAGACAATTAATTCGAGAAACCTGTTGGAGAATTATTTGGCAGTTTAGTCTTGGCTTACTAATGGCCTATCTTATTCCCTTAGCTTCAGTATCTATACAAATAAATGAAGATGGGAAACCTTTAAACAATAGTGGTGTTCTATCAATCTTTTTTAATGTGTCATCATGGATATATATTTGTGTTTTATTGATTATTCTAATAAGTTATCACATTGGAAAATTGTTGAAAAAACTGAGTTATGAAATGACTTTGATTTATGAAAATAGTATGTGGTTGGAGAAGGAATGTACAGAAAGTTTAACGGTTAAAGAATTTCGCGAGACAGGAAATCGGATTATTGTGATGCAAGATAGAATTCGACAATTAATAGTTGATGAGAAACAGCAGAAGGAAGATTTAATGTTTCAGGTTTCAGCAGCTTCTCATGATTTAAAAACTCCCTTAACCATTATTAGGGGAAATGTGGAATTTTTGCAGACGATAACTGAAAACGACCAATCTCAAGAATGCTTAGCAGATATAGAAAGAGCTAGTCAACAGTTACTAGATTATTTCAATCAATTGATTCACTATTCTAAAACCTATTATGATGATGAGACAGGTTGGACGGAGTATTCCTCTTCAGATTTTATCAATGAATTAGAGAAAGAAGTCTCTTTTTTGATAAAAAATCAGATGAAGTTTTCTTTTGAACAAAATGTGAAAGGAACTGAAAACTATTATATAAATCCATCTCTTCTGATTCGTGCCATACAAAATATTTTAACAAATGCTTTGGAATACGCCGATAAACAGAATCCTAAAATTAACATTAGGGTAGAGCAAGAGGAGAAAGAATTGAAAATAGGCATATGGAATAATGGCTCGGAATTTCCAGATGAAGTTTTAAATAATTTTGGAAAGCTCTTTTATCGTATGGATAAAGCTAGATCGTATAAAGAGCAACATTATGGTATTGGACTGAGTTTTGTATGTAGAGTTGCAAAACTACACAAAGGCCGAGTTGAGCTTAGAAATAGAGACGCGGGAGCAGAAGTTTTAATAACTGTGAATTGTATTAAATCATAGTGATTTACTTGTTAATTTATGATTGAATAGTTTTTTATATGTGAGCTTTTAAACTATTTAACGTTTTCGATTAGTATAAGATGTAACGGTAGATAATAAAAACGAATGATGATATCTAGTTGATGAAAACTATTTATCATTCATTCGTTTTTTTAATTATTGGATAATTTACGTAGCCTTATCTCGAACGTTGTTTTCCAGCGTTGCGATTTTTATGTTTTTTCTTGCTTGTGATAGCAGTTGGTTGTCCAGGGGTAACGTCTTTTCGTCCACTTGGTGTAGAGAAAGTACTTGCTTTTGGTGGGTTCTTTGCCAGTTCTTCACGGACTTTTTTGCGAAGTTTTGGACGAACGATATAGTTGACGATAAACTGTTGGAGAATCATCATGAAACCACCGACAACCCAGTAAAGTGTGACACTGGCTGGTGAAATGAGGGAGAAGACAACAATCGTGATTGGGCTCACGTAAGCCATTTTCTTGATTTGTTCTCTTTGCGTTTCGTCTTCTACTCCGTGAAGTGAAAGGAGCGATTGAAGATAGTAAAGGACACCTGCGCAGGCAACCAAAATCATACTTGGAGAACCTAGAGGAATGCCTAGGTAGCTTGCTTGAGCAACCCCTTCAGTATGTTGGGCAGCAAAGTAGATAGCTGAGAAGAAAGGCATTTGAAGGAGGATAGGGAAACATCCTACACCACCAAACATGCTGATGCCGTGTTCTTTTTGAGCGGCAAAGAGAGCTTGTTGGGCTTCGAGTTTTTCTTCTTGAGTAGTCGCTTCCTTGAGACGTGTTTGGTGTGGCTCAAGGACGTGCTTGAGGGCGTTCATCTTTTCAGAGTGAAGCGTTGCCTTCCATGATTGGTAGATACCAAGTGGCAAGATAATCAAGCGCACGATAATGGTTACGATGATGATAGCGACACCAAAGCCTAGACCTTGATCAGTAGCGAAGTACTTGATAGCTTCAGCCATAGGCGCTCCGATAGTATTCCAAATAAATCCTATTGGCTTTCCTGTGGCTTTATCGACTCTAACACAGCCAGTCAAGACTAGCAACATAGCCACTCCCATAGCTGAGAGTGCAAAACGTTTAATAGATTTCACTGTTTTTATTCCTTCTTTAAAAATTATACCTTTCTATTCTACTGTTTTTTTACAAAATATACAATAGTTCTAGAGACCTAATTTGCGATTTTAAAGTCAGGGTAAGGAGGAAAGTTACTTAGTTTGACATCTAAGTAGCTGACTTTTGAAAAAGGTGTGGGTCCTTTTCGGATTTCTTGGATAAATTTTGCCATGATAGTAGATGAGTCTGCTTGGGCTAAAATTTCCACTGTGCCGTCGTCATTATTCCAGACTCGACCTGTGATGCCACCAATTTCAAGTGCCAAGCTGTAAACACCCCAACGAAAGCCGACTCCCTGCACCCTACCTTGGGCGATCATTCTAACCTTTTGCATACCAAACCCCTTTGATTGTGTTATAATATTTCTATGACTATTATAACCTCAAAAGCCAATTCTGTGGTAAAAAATGCCAAGAAATTACACCAAAAAAAATACCGTAAGTCTACTTATTTGATTGAAGGTTGGCACTTGTTTGAAGAAACTGTTCAAGCTGGAGTGACGATTGAGAAAATTTTTGCCCTAGAAAGTTATAGAGATCAGTTATCTGCTTTTCCGCAAATTGTCTGGGTGTCAGAGGAGATTTTGCGGGATTTGGCAGATACGCAAACACCTCAAGGCATTGTCGCAGTTATTCAAAAAGAAGAAGTGGGACCGCCTGATTTTAGTCAGGGTAAGTTTCTATTTTTAGAAGATGTCCAAGATCCTGGTAATGTAGGTACCATGATTCGGACTGCGGACGCGGCAGGTTTGACAGGGGTCATTGTTTCAGACAAGTCAGCAGATATCTACAGTCTCAAGACTCTGCGTTCCATGCAAGGAAGCCATTTTCATTTGCCCATCTATCGTATGCCTGTTGCTACCTTTATAGAAGAGGCAAAGAAGAGCAATTTGCCCATTCTGGCAACGACCTTATCGAGAGATTCCAAGGATTATCGTGAGCTTTCTCCCCTAGAAAATTTTGCTTTAGTCATGGGAAATGAAGGGCAAGGGATTAGTCCTATCATGGCTGAAAGTGCCAATCAGCTGGTTCATATTGGTATGAAAGGTAGGGCGGAGAGTCTCAATGTGGCAGTTGCCGCAGGCATTTTGATGTTTTATTTCAGCTAATTTAAAAAAACTTTGTTATAATCAAGATATAGTTATAGAAAAAGGAGAATCAGAATGAATCAAACAATTATTCAAGAACGTTCAGGTCTCAATCAATTTTACGCTAAGGTTTATGCCTTTGTAGGGATTGGAATTGGACTATCAGCTCTGGTGTCAGCTTTGATGTTGACAGTCTTTCAGGCTCAATTGACTTACTTTTTAATGCATGGCCGTCTCTGGTTGATGGTTGCAACTTTTGCAGAACTTGCTCTGGTATTTGTTGCAAGTAGCATGGCTGCAAAAAATAGCCCAGCAGCTCTGCCAGTATTTCTAGTATACTCCCTACTGAATGGCTTCACCCTTAGCTTTGTCGTAGCCTTCTATACACCGGGAACAGTTTTGTCAGCCTTTGTATCCAGCGCTCTTCTCTTCTTTGTCATGGCGGCAATCGGGATTTTCACCAAGAAGGATTTGAGTGGAATGGGACGAGCTTTGATGGCGGCGCTTGTTGGTCTCATCATTGCCATGGTTGTGAATCTATTTTTAGCCAATAGCTTCTTTGACTACATGATTAGTATTGCCATGGTCTTGGTTTTCTCTGGTTTGATTGCTTGGGATAATCAAAAGATTCGCTATGTTTATGAGCAGTCACGAGGACAAGTAGCGACAGGTTGGATCATCTCAATGGCACTCAGTATCTATCTTGATTTTATCAATCTTTTCCTCAGTATTCTACGTATCTTTGGTCGCAATGACTAAAGGTCCATGAAATCAGTGTTCGAAGGAGCACTGATTTTTTTAAATTTTCTCTTTTCTTTTCTTGGAAATAGGTGTATAATGCTTTTAATTAATTTTTGAGGAGTAGCCTATGAAGAAAAGTTTTATCCATCAACAAGAAGAAATTTCCTTTGTCAAAAACACTTTTACCCAGTATTTGAAAGATAAGCTAGAAGTTGTCGAAGTTCAAGGTCCTATCTTGAGCAAGGTCGGTGACGGGATGCAGGATAACCTGTCTGGTGTGGAAAATCCAGTATCTGTCAAGGTTTTGCAGATTCCTGATGAAACCTATGAAGTGGTGCATTCACTTGCCAAATGGAAACGCCATACTTTGGCTCGTTTTGGTTTCGGTGAGGGTGAAGGTCTCTTCGTCCACATGAAGGCCCTTCGTCCAGACGAAGATTCGTTGGATGCGACCCACTCTGTTTATGTTGACCAGTGGGACTGGGAAAAAGTCATTCCAAATGGTAAACGTAACATCGCTTATCTAAAAGAAACAGTTGAAAAGATTTACAAGGCTATTCGATTGACTGAGCTAGCAGTAGAAGCTCGCTATGACATCGAGTCTGTCTTGCCAAAACAAATCACTTTCATCCATACAGAAGAGTTGGTAGAACGCTACCCAGACTTGACACCGAAAGAACGTGAAAATGCTATCTGTAAAGAATTTGGTGCTGTCTTCTTGATTGGTATCGGTGGTGAATTACCAGACGGTAAACCGCACGATGGACGTGCACCAGACTATGATGACTGGACAAGCGAATCTGAAAATGGCTACAAGGGTCTAAATGGTGATATTCTTGTCTGGAATGAATCTCTAGGTGGAGCCTTTGAGTTGTCTTCTATGGGAATCCGTGTAGATGAAGAAACGCTTCGCCGTCAGGTTGCCATCACAGGTGATGAAGACCGCTTGGAATTGGAATGGCACAAGGCTTTGTTGAATGGCCTATTCCCATTGACAATCGGTGGAGGAATTGGACAATCTCGGATGGCCATGTTCCTACTTCGCAAGAAACATATTGGGGAAGTGCAAACAAGTGTTTGGCCTCAAGAAGTCCGCGATACTTACGAAAATATTTTGTAGAGAATCGAACCGCAAGGTTCGGTTTTCTTTCTCTTTTTGCCCATAATTTGGTATAATAAACGGTATGAAAATCGTATCAGGAATCTATGGGGGACGTCCCCTCAAGACACTAGAAGGCAAGACGACAAGACCTACTTCGGATAAGGTTAGGGGCGCTATTTTTAACATGATTGGTCCCTACTTTGAAGGGGGACGAGTCTTGGACCTTTATGCAGGTAGTGGTGGTTTATCTATCGAGGCAGTCTCACGTGGCATGTCCAGTGCTGTTTTGGTGGAGCGAGACCGTAAGGCTCAGGCTATCGTGGCTGAAAATATTCAGATGACCAAGGAAGTTGGAAAATTTGAGCTCCTCAAGATGGATGCAGAAAGGGCATTGGAACAGGTATCTGGGAAATTTAATCTCATTTTCTTAGACCCTCCTTATGCCAAGGAACAAATCGTAGCAGATATTGAAAAAATGGCTGAGAGAGACCTTTTTTCTGAAGATGTCATGGTCGTGTGTGAGACGGATAAGGCCGTTGAACTTCCAGAAGAAATTGCCTGCCTGGGTATCTGGAAGGAAAAAATTTATGGAATTAGTAAGGTGACAGTTTATGTCAGATAAGATTGGCTTATTCACAGGCTCATTTGATCCGATGACAAATGGGCATCTGGATATGATTGAACGGGCGAGCAGACTCTTTGATAAGCTCTATGTCGGTATTTTTTTCAATCCCCATAAACAAGGATTTCTCCCTCTTGAAAATCGTAAACGGGGACTAGAAAAGGCTTTGGAACATTTGGGGAATGTTGAAGTCGTGTTTTCTCATGATGAATTGGTGGTTGATGTTGCAAAAAGACTGGGGGCTACTTTCCTAGTGCGAGGCTTGAGAAATGCGTCGGATTTGCAATATGAAGCCAGTTTTGATTACTACAACCATCAGCTGTCTCCTAATATAGAGACCATTTATTTACATAGTCGACCTGAACATCTCTATCTCAGTTCATCCGGTGTTAGAGAACTTTTGAAGTTTGGTCAGGATATTACCTGCTATGTTCCTGAGAGTATTTTGGAGGAAATAAAAAATGAAAAAAAAGATTAGATGGCCCTTATATGTCATTGCGGCCTTAATTGTGACTTTCTTGGCATTTGTAGTGCCCTTGCCCTACTATATAGAAGTTCCAGGTGGTTCGGAAGATATTCGCCAAGTCCTTAAAGTCAATGACACAGAAGATAAGGAAGCTGGTGCCTATCAATTCGTTACGGTTGGTGTCCAACATGCCACTTTAGCTCATATGATTTATGCATGGTTGACGCCTTTTACAGATATTCGTAGTGCTCAGGAGACTACAGGTGGCTCTTCCGATGTTGAATTTATGCGGATCAATCAATTCTACATGCAAACATCGCAAAATATGGCCAAGTATCAAGGACTAAAAACAGCTGGTAAGGATATTGAACTCAAATACCTTGGGGTTTATGTTTTGACTGTGACAGATAATTCAACCTTTAAAGGGATTCTCAACATCTCTGATACCGTCACAGCAGTCAATGATCAGACCTTTGATAGTTCCAAAGATTTGATTGATTACGTCAATTCTCAAAAATTAGGGGACTCAGTTAAAGTGACCTATGAAGAGGATGGGCAAACAAAGTCTGCAGAAGGTAAGATTATCACCTTGGAAAATGGCAAAAATGGGATTGGAATCGGCTTGATTGACCGTACGGAAGTGACCAGTGATGTCCCAATTCGCTTTTCAACAGCTGGTATCGGCGGACCAAGTGCTGGTCTCATGTTTAGTCTGGCCATCTATACCCAAATAGCTGACCCAGGTCTTCGAAATGGCCGTATCGTTGCCGGTACAGGTACCATTGACCGTGATGGTAATGTGGGGGATATTGGAGGTATTGATAAAAAAGTTGTAGCTTCGGCTAGAGAAGGTGCCGCGATTTTCTTTGCCCCAGATAACCCTGTTAGCGAAGAAGAACAAAAAGCGCATCCGGATGCGAAAAACAACTACCAAACAGCCCTAGAAGCAGCCAAAACAATCAAGACAGATATGAAAATCGTGCCAGTTAAAACCCTACAAGATGCAATTGATTACTTGAAAAACAATCCCTAGTTTTTAAGTGAAGTTTCCAAACTAGCGCACAAACAGAGAAGATGGTATAATAGTCAAATGGTTCAATTATTATTCACTCTAAGCAGTCACATGCTCTTTATTTATGTGAGTTTTTACCTTTTAAAGAATCTTGTTAGATGGGAAAAAGTCTTAAAAGTAACAGCTGAGAACACAGGAAAAGTTCGTTTACTAGTAGCTTTTTTCAGCATTGTAATGGGCTATATCATGAGTTCTTTCTTTATCAGCCTATATCAGTTGTGGCAAGAAGCGCTTAGAGGATTATTATAAAATCAAATGTAAAGGAAATAAGTATGGAAAAAATTGTGGTTCAAGGTGGCGATAATCGTCTGGTAGGAAGTGTTACGATCGAGGGAGCAAAAAATGCAGTATTGCCCTTGTTGGCAGCGACAATTCTAGCAAGTGAAGGAAAGACTGTTTTGCAGAACGTTCCTATCTTGTCAGATGTTTTCACTATGAATCAGGTGGTTCGTGGTTTAAATGCCAAGGTGGATTTTAATGAAGAAGATCATCTTGTTGAGGTGGACGCGACTGGCGATATCACTGAGGAAGCTCCTTACAAGTATGTCAGCAAGATGCGTGCATCTATCGTTGTCTTGGGACCAATTCTTGCCCGTGTAGGACATGCCAAGGTATCCATGCCAGGTGGTTGTACGATTGGTAGCCGCCCTATTGATCTGCATTTGAAAGGTCTAGAAGCTATGGGGGCTAAGATTAGTCAGACAGCTGGTTATATCGAAGCCAAGGCTGATCGCTTACATGGAGCTCATATCTATATGGACTTCCCAAGTGTTGGTGCTACTCAGAACTTGATGATGGCAGCGACGCTAGCTGATGGGGTGACAGTGATTGAAAATGCTGCGCGTGAGCCTGAGATTGTTGACCTAGCCATTCTCCTCAATGAAATGGGAGCTAAGGTTAAGGGTGCTGGTACAGAGACCATTACCATTACCGGTGTTGAGAAACTTCATGGTACGACTCACAATGTAGTCCAAGACCGTATCGAAGCAGGAACCTTTATGGTAGCTGCTGCCATGACTGGTGGTGATATCTTTATTAAAGACGCTGTCTGGGAGCACAACCGTCCCTTGATTGCCAAATTGCTTGAAATGGGAGTGGAAGTGACAGAGGAGACTGAAGGAATTCGAGTTCGCTCTCAACTAGAAAATCTAAAAGCTGTTCATGTAAAAACCTTGCCCCACCCAGGATTTCCAACAGATATGCAGGCCCAATTTACAGCCTTGATGACCGTCGCAAAAGGCGAATCAACTATGGTGGAGACAGTTTTTGAAAATCGTTTCCAACATCTAGAAGAAATGCGTCGCATGGGCTTGCACTCTGAGATTATCCGTGATACAGCTCGTATTGTTGGTGGTCAACCTTTGCAGGGGGCAGAAGTTCTTTCAACTGACCTTCGTGCCAGTGCTGCCTTAATTTTGACAGGTTTGGTAGCGCAAGGAGAAACCGTTGTTGGTAAATTGGTTCACTTGGATAGAGGTTATTACCGTTTCCATGAGAAGTTGGCGCAGCTAGGTGCTAAGATTCAGCGGATTGAGGCAAGTGATGAAGATGAATAAGAAATCAAGCTACGTAGTCAAGCGTTTACTTTTAGTCATCATAGTACTGATTTTAGGTGTTTTAGCCCTAGGAATTGGTTTAATGGTCGGTTATGGAATCTTGGGCAAGGGTCAAGATCCATGGGCTATCCTGTCTCCAGCAAAATGGCAGGAATTAATTCATAAATTTACAGGAAATTAGGCTGGAGAACCAGTCTTTTTCTAGAGATAAGGAGAAAAATGGATAAAAAAACAAGACAGACACTAATCGGACTGCTAGTGTTATTGCTTTTGTCTGCAGGGAGCTATTATATCAAGCAGATGCAGTCGACAGCTAATAGTCCCAAAACCAAGCTTAGTCAGAAAAAACAAGCGTCTGAAGCTCCTAGTCAAGCATTGGCAGAGAGTGTCTTAACAGACGCAGTCAAGAGTCAAGTAAAAGGGAGTCTGGAGTGGAATGGCTCGGGTGCTTTTATCGTCAATGGTAATAAAACAAATCTAGATGCCAAGGTTTCAAGTAAACCCTACGCTGATAATAAAACAAAGACAGTGGGCAAGGAAACCGTGCCAACTGTAGCAAATGCCCTCTTGTCTAAGGCTACTCGCCAGTATAAAAATCGTGAAGAAACGGGGAATGGTTCGAATTCATGGACTCCTCCGGGATGGCATCAGGTTAAGAATCTAAAGGGGACTTATACTCATGCGGTCGATAGAGGTCATTTATTAGGCTATGCCTTGATAGGTGGCTTGGATGGTTTTGATGCCTCGACAAGCAATCCTAAAAATATTGCTGTTCAAACAGCCTGGGCAAATCAGGCGCAAGCTGAGGATTCGACAGGGCAAAACTACTATGAAAGCCTGGTACGTAAAGCCTTGGACCAAAACAAGCGTGTCCGTTACCGTGTAACCCTTTATTATGCTTCAAACGAGGATTTAGTACCTTCAGCTTCACAGATTGAAGCCAAGTCTTCAGACGGAGAATTGGAATTTAATGTTCTAGTTCCCAATGTTCAAAAGGGGCTTCAACTGGATTACAGAACTGGAGAAGTGACTGTTACTCAGTAAAATACAAAATAAACTCCTATGTCACTTGTCGATATAGGAGTTCTTTCTTACTAGTTTAAGCAGGGCTACAATAGATACTGTTACTCAATGAAAATCAAAGTGCAAACTAGGAAGCTAGCCGCAGCTTGCTCAAAGCACAGCTTTGAGGTTGCAGATAAAGCTGACGTGGTTTGAAGAGATTTTCGAAGAGTATGAGAAAAAATAATATGTATTGGACTATATTTTGTGATATAATAAAGGATAAGATACTATTTTAGGAGAAGAACTATGGAAGACCCAAGTAGTCAGAATTTGTTGCTACAATTTGTTTTATTGTTTATCTTGACGGTGTTAAATGCCTTTTTCTCAGCCACAGAAATGGCCATGGTTTCTCTTAATCGTGCACGGGTTGAACAAAAGGCAGAAGAAGGAGATAGACGCTATATTCGTCTGCTGAAGGTACTAGAAAATCCTAACCACTTTTTATCAACCATTCAAGTAGGGATTACCCTGATTACGATCTTATCTGGGGCGAGTTTGGCAGACACTCTGGGACGAGAAATTGCATCTTGGCTTGGAAATGGCGAAACAGCTTATGCCGTTGCAAGTTTTCTATCTTTAGCATTTTTGACTTATATTTCCATCGTTTTTGGGGAATTGTATCCTAAGAGAATCGCTCTTAATCTAAAGGATGCCTTGGCGATTCGTACAGCGCCAGTTATCATTGGGCTGGGGAAACTAGTTAGTCCCTTTGTTTGGCTCTTATCTGCATCTACCAATCTCTTGAGTAACTTGACTCCTATGACCTTTGACGATGCTGACGAAAAAATGACCCGTGATGAAATTGAGTACATGCTGACAAATAGTGAAGAAACACTAGATGCTGACGAAATTGAGATGTTACAGGGGATTTTTTCACTGGACGAATTGATGGCCAGAGAAGTCATGGTTCCTCGAACGGATGCCTTTATGGTGGATATTCAGGATGATAGTCAAACCATTATCCAAAGTATTTTAAAACAAAATTATTCTCGTATCCCTGTCTATGATGGCGACAAGGATAACGTGATTGGGATTATTCACACCAAGAGTCTTCTTAAGGCAGCCTTTGTGGATGGTTTTGACAATATTGTATGGAAGAAAATTTTACAAGATCCACTTTTTGTTCCTGAAACTATTTTTGTGGATGACTTGCTAAAAGAATTGCGCAATACCCAAAGACAAATGGCAATCTTGCTAGATGAATACGGTGGGATGGCTGGTTTGGTGACACTTGAAGACCTCTTAGAGGAAATCGTTGGGGAAATCGATGACGAAACAGATAAGGCAGAAATCGAAGTTCATCAAATCGGAGAAGATACTTATATTGTTCAAGGCACCATGAATCTCAATGATTTTAATGACTACTTTGATGTTGAACTGGAAAGTGATGACGTTGATACTATTGCTGGTTATTATTTGACAGGAGTTGGGACCATTCCAACGACTGAGAAACTCAGCTATGAATTGGTCAGCCAAAACAAACAGCTTATCCTAACCAATGATAAGGTAAAAAATGGACGTGTTACCAAGGTAAAAGTCCAAATTACAGAAGTCGAAATAGAAGAAGAAACAGAGTAAACTAGAGGCTTTTGTCACCAGGCGTGACGAAGCTTTTTTCAGTTTATTTCAAAAAATTTTCTCCTAAAAAGAAGTTTGCCCCAAATTCGCTCCAAAAATTTTTGTCAGTTATATGTATTTATCAGAAGAAAAAGAAAAAAGCCCTTTAAATTGGGCTTTCTGTTCATTTGAAACCTGATAAATCAAGTTATAGAAGGCGGTAGACGGATTTGAACCGACGATCAAGCTTTTGCAGAGCCGTGCCTTACCACTTGGCTATACCGCCTTAACGTTTATTATTATACCTTGAAAATGATTTTCAGTCAATAGCTTTTTCAGATTTTTTGTGTCAATAAGCCTAAATATTCTGAAAATTCGTTTACTTTTCTTGAAATCTATGATATAATTGATGATAACCTATACTTTATAAGAGGAGTAAATAAATGAAAAAAAGTAGAGTATTTGTTGCAGCAGGAGTTGCTTTGTTTGCGACGGGTGTGTTAGTGGCTTGTGGGAATTCAAAATCATCTGATTCGACAGCTCCAAAGACCTATGGCTATGTCTATTCAGCTGATCCAGAAACATTGGACTATCTTATCTCTGGAAAAGAGAGTACGAAAGTGGCTACTTCAAACGGGATCGATGGCCTCTTCACAAATGACAAATACGGGAATTTGACTCCTGCGGTTGCAGAAGACTGGTCTGTATCAAAAGACGGATTGACATATACCTACAAAATTCGTAAAGGTGTCAAATGGATGACATCCGATGGTGAAGAATATGCCGAAGTGACTGCTAAAGACTTCGTGAATGGATTGAAACATGCGGCAGATAAGAAATCAGAAGCTCTATATCTAGCTGAAACTTCTGTTAAAGGTTTATCTGATTATTTGGCTGGGAATTCAAAAGATTTCTCTACAGTAGGTGTTAAAGCGGTTGATGACTATACTCTTGAGTATACTTTGAACCAACCAGAACCTTACTGGAACTCTAAGATGGTTTATTCAATTTTCTGGCCATTAAACGAAGAATTTGAAAAATCAAAAGGCTCTGATTTTGCTAAAGCGACAGATCCTACATCATTGCTATATAATGGACCTTTCTTGCTTAAAGGTTTGACTGCTAAATCTTCTATCGAATTTGCTAAGAACGAGCAGTACTGGGATAAAGAGAATGTTCATTTAGATACAGCAACACTTGCATATTTTGATGGTTCGGACCAAGAATCACTTGAGCGTAACTTTACAAGTGGAGCTTATAGTTTTGCTCGTCTTTACCCAACAAGTTCAAACTTCTCAAAGGTAGAGGAGTCATACAAGGATAATATTTTCTACACTCCGTCAGGAGCTGGTATTGGAGGTTTAGGTGTAAATATCGATCGACAAAATTACAAATATACATCTAAAACGACAGATGAAGAGAAAACATCTACTAAGAAAGCTCTTCTTAACAAAGACTTCCGCCAAGCCTTGAACTTTGCCTTTGACCGTACAGGTTATTCTGCTCAAGTTAACGGTAAAGAAGGTGCTCCTCTCGCAGTTCGTAATTTATTTGTGAAACCAGACTTTGTGACTGCAGGCGAAAAAACTTTCGGTGACTTGGTTGCTGAAAAAGTTAAGACTTATGGAGATGAGTGGAAAGATGTAAACTTTGCTGATGGTCAAGACGGTCTCTTTAACGCTGACAAAGCTAAAGCAGAATTTGCTAAAGCTAAAACTGCTCTGGAAGCAGAAGGTGTGAAATTCCCTATCCACTTGGATGTTCCAGTAGACCAAACCTCTAAAAACTTTGTCGCACGGATTCAGTCGTTCAAACAATCAGTTGAAAAAGTTTTAGGCGAAGAAAATGTTGTCATCGATATTCAACAAATTTCTAAAGATGAATTCTTTAATGCGACTTATTATGCTGCTAATGCGGCAGCTGAGGATTGGGATCTTTCAGGTGCGGTTGGATGGAATCCTGACTATGAAGATCCATCAACTTACCTTGATATCCTTAAATCAACTAATAGTGAGCAAACGAAAACTTATATGGGGTATGATGACCCATCAAATGCAGCTGCAGCTAAAGTTGGTGTGAAAGATTACGATAAATTGCTTGATGAAGCTGGAAAAGAAACAAGTGATCTTAACAAACGTTATGAAAAATATGCTGCTGCTCAAGCTTGGTTGACAGACAGTTCACTCTTCTTACCAGCTATGTCTTCTAGTGGTGCTGCACCATTCATTTCTCGTGTTGTACCATTCTCAGCTTCTTATAGCCAATCTGGAGACAAAGGTTCAAATCTCTACTTCAAATATATTCAGTTACAAGACAAAGTTGTAACAAAGGCTGATTATGAACAAGCTCGTGAGAAATGGATTAAAGAGAAAAAAGAATCAAACGAAAAAGTTCAAAAAGAATTGGCAAGTCATGTGAAGTAAATAATTTTCAATAGAACTTTCTCTCCATGAGGAGAAGGTTCTTTTGGGATTTTTAAAGGAAATGATATGAAAAAATATATTTTTATGCGTGTTTTGCGGTCATTGGTTTCTATCTTCTTAGTAACAACCTTGACTTACACGATTATCTATACAATGGTTCCTCGAAAATTGATTTTCAAACAGGATACCAACTATAACAAGATTGCTACAACTGCTGATAAACGTGATAACTATGAGAATACCGTTTATGAGCGTATGGGCTATATCGAGTACTACGATACCAAAGAGTTGCAAGAAAAAGCTAGCCAGATGGATGCTTCTGTAACAGTTGAAGCCAATGATACCAACAAGGCTATCTATGAAAAATACATCAAACAAATCGGTCATGGTTGGACCCTGGGAGAATTTACTGAAAGTGGCCAATTCTACGCTACACGTGAAATTCCAATTTTTGAACGTGTGTTTAAATTCTATGCAAACTTGCTTGATATCGACCACACAAACAAGATTCAGGACCCAGAAAATCCAAATTTGGAGCGTTATTTGCGTTTTGAAAATGATCCCGCTATCGGCTGGTCTCTGGTAGGTTCAGGGACTAAACACAAGTACCTCTTGTACTTCAATAGTCAGTTCCCATTTGTTCACCAAAACTTTGTGAACTTGAATTTGGGTGATTCATATCCAACTTATGCTAATACTCCTGTGCTTCAAGTTATCACACAAGGACAAGGTCAAACTAAGACATCAGAAGTGCAATTCCCAACTGGTAAGAAAACATCTTCAGTTAATATCTACTCAAGAACCTACAAATCGCCTAGTCAGGCTGATTCTCGTGAAGTAGCTAACTATGGGAAAGATGACCCATATACTGCAACTGAAAGCAACTACCAATATCCTTCTATGATTGCTAGCTCTGCAATCGTTGGATTGATCGGTTTGGTGATTTCTTATGCGATTGCCGTGCCACTTGGTTCAGCTATGGCTCGCTTCAAGAACACTTGGATTGATAGCTTCTCAACAGGGGCTTTGACCTTCTTGATGGCTCTTCCAACCATTGCTTTGGTTTACATTGTTCGTTTGATTGGATCATCAATTGGTCTTCCAGATTCATTCCCTATCTTGGGTGCTGGAGATTGGCGTTCGTATGTTTTACCAGCAGTTATCCTTGGTTTATTGGGTGCTCCTGGTACCGCTATTTGGATTCGTCGTTACATGATTGACTTGCAATCACAGGATTTTGTTCGTTTTGCTCGTGCAAAAGGTTTGTCTGAAAAAGAAATTTCAAACAAACACATCTTTAAAAATGCCATGGTTCCGCTGGTTTCAGGGATTCCTGGTGCTGTTATCGGGGTTATCGGTGGTGCAACCCTTACTGAAACAGTCTTCGCCTTCCCAGGTATGGGTAAAATGTTGATTGACTCTGTAAAAGCATCTAATAACTCTATGGTCGTAGGTCTTGTCTTCATCTTTACATGTATTTCTATCTTCTCACTTCTTTTGGGAGATATTTGGATGACTATTATTGACCCACGTATTAAATTGACTGAGAAAGGAGGCAAATAATGTCTACAATCGATAAAGAAAAATTTCAGTTTGTAAAACGTGACGATTTTGCCTCTGAAGCCATTGATGCGCCAGCTTATTCATACTGGGGTTCAGTGTTTAGACAATTTATGAAGAAGAAATCAACTGTAGTCATGTTGGGAATCTTGGTAGCTATCATTTTGATGAGTTTCATCTACCCAATGTTTTCTAAGTTTGATTTCAATGATGTCAGCAAAGTGAACGATTTTAGTGCTCGTTATATTAAGCCAAATGCTGAGCATTGGTTCGGTACTGACAGTAACGGTAAATCGCTCTTTGACGGTGTTTGGTTCGGAGCTCGTAACTCTATCCTCATTTCTGTGATTGCGACAGTGATTAACTTGGTTATCGGTGTCTTTGTCGGTGGTATTTGGGGAATTTCGAAATCAGTAGACCGTGTGATGATGGAAGTTTATAACGTCATCTCAAACATCCCATCTCTTTTGATTGTCATTGTCTTGACTTACTCAATCGGAGCTGGATTCTGGAATCTGATTTTTGCAATGAGTGTAACAACATGGATTGGGATTGCCTACTCAATTCGTATCCAAATCATGCGTTACCGTGACTTAGAGTACAACCTTGCTTCACGCACACTCGGAACTCCAACATACAAAATTGTCATTAAAAATATCATGCCACAATTGGTATCTGTTATTGTTACGACTACATCACAAATGCTTCCAGCATTTATCTCCTATGAAGCCTTTCTGTCATTCTTTGGACTTGGATTGCCTATTACAGTACCAAGTTTAGGTCGATTGATTTCAGATTATTCACAGAACGTAACAACAAATGCATACCTCTTCTGGATTCCATTGACAACTTTGGTCTTGGTATCCTTGTCACTTTTCGTAGTTGGTCAAAACCTAGCGGATGCTAGTGATCCACGTACACATAGATAGGAGTAGAAATGACAAAAGAAAAAAATGTAATTTTGACTGCTCGCGATATTGTCGTGGAATTTGACGTTCGTGACAAAGTATTGACAGCCATTCGCGGCGTTTCCCTTGAACTAGTTGAAGGAGAAGTATTAGCCTTGGTAGGTGAGTCAGGATCAGGGAAATCTGTTTTGACAAAGACTTTCACAGGTATGCTTGAAGAAAATGGTCGCATTGCCCAAGGAAGTATTGACTACCGTGGTCAGGACTTGACAGCCTTGTCTTCTCACAAGGATTGGGAACAAATTCGTGGTGCTAAGATTGCGACTATCTTCCAAGATCCAATGACTAGTTTGGACCCAATTAAAACAATTGGTAGTCAGATTACAGAAGTTATTGTAAAACACCAAGGCAAAACAGCTAAAGAAGCGAAAGAATTGGCGATTGACTACATGAATAAGGTTGGGATTCCAGATGCAGATAGACGTTTTGATGAATACCCATTCCAATATTCTGGAGGGATGCGTCAACGTATCGTTATTGCGATTGCCCTTGCCTGCCGACCTGATGTCTTGATCTGTGATGAGCCAACAACTGCCTTGGATGTAACCATCCAAGCACAGATTATTGATTTGCTAAAATCTTTACAAAACGAGTACCATTTCACAACAATCTTTATCACCCATGACCTTGGTGTGGTAGCAAGTATTGCGGATAAGGTAGCAGTTATGTATGCGGGAGAAATCGTTGAGTATGGAACTGTTGAGGAAGTCTTCTATGACCCTCGCCATCCATATACATGGAGTCTCTTGTCTAGCTTGCCTCAGCTTGCTGATGATAAAGGGGAACTTTACTCAATCCCAGGAACACCTCCGTCACTTTATACTGACCTGAAAGGGGATGCCTTTGCCTTGCGTTCTGACTATGCAATGCAGATTGACTTTGAACAAAAAGCTCCTCAATTCTCAGTATCAGAGACACATTGGGCTAAAACTTGGCTACTTCATGAGGATGCTCCAAAAGTAGAAAAACCAGCTGTGATTGCAAATCTTCACGATAAGATCCGTGATAAAATGGGATTTGCCCATCTGGCTGACTAGGAGGAAGGAAATGTCTGAAAAATTAGTAGAAATCAAAGATTTAGAAATTTCCTTCGGTGAAGGAAGTAAGAAGTTTGTCGCGGTTAAAAATGCTAACTTCTTTATCAACAAGGGAGAAACTTTCTCGCTTGTAGGTGAGTCAGGTAGTGGGAAAACAACTATTGGTCGTGCCATCATCGGTCTTAATGATACAAGTAATGGGAATATTATTTTTGATGGTCAAAAGATTAATGGTAAGAAATCGCGTGAACAAGCTGCGGAATTGATTCGTCGTATCCAGATGATTTTCCAAGACCCTGCCGCAAGTTTGAATGAACGTGCGACTGTTGATTATATTATTTCTGAAGGTCTTTACAATCACCGTTTGTTTAAGGATGAAGAAGAACGTAAAGAGAAAGTTCAAAATATTATCCGTGAAGTGGGTCTTCTTGCTGAGCACTTGACTCGTTACCCTCATGAATTCTCAGGTGGTCAACGTCAACGTATCGGTATTGCCCGTGCCTTGGTCATGCAACCAGACTTTGTTATTGCGGATGAGCCCATTTCAGCCTTGGACGTTTCTGTGCGTGCCCAAGTCTTGAACTTGCTTAAAAAATTCCAAAAAGAACTTGGTTTGACCTATCTCTTTATTGCCCATGACTTGTCTGTCGTTCGCTTTATTTCAGATCGTATCGCAGTTATTTACAAGGGTGTTATTGTAGAGGTTGCAGAAACAGAAGAATTGTTTAACAATCCAATTCACCCATATACTCAAGCCTTGCTTTCAGCGGTACCAATTCCAGATCCAATCTTGGAACGTAAGAAGGTCTTGAAAGTATATGATCCAGATCAACATGATTATGAGACAGATAAGCCATCTATGGTAGAAATCCGTCCAGGTCACTATGTTTGGGCTAACCAAGCCGAATTGGCGCGTTACCAACAAGGGTTAAACTAATAATGGTTTTATAATTTCCATATCAATTTTTATGGGAATTATAAACCTTTTTTTGTTGGATTGATTTGGAAAAACTTTGAAAGAGTTTTCGAAAGAAATAGAATTCTTAGAAATCATTGAATCATAGTGAGATGAAATAAAATCTTAACAACTCGATTAGGAAAGTCAAATTAATTTCTAGAAAAGTTTTAGAAGTCGCGGCGTATTACTCTAGCTTCAATCTACTATAGTCTAATACTCTTCGAAAATCTCTTCAAACCACGTCAGCTCTATCTGCCACCTCAAAACAGTGTTTTGAGCAACCTGCGGCTAGCTTCCTAGTTTGCTTTTTGATTTTCATTGAGTCTAATATCTACAATGTAAAAAACTCTAGCTATCAGTTCATTGATAGTTAGAGTTTTTCTATTCATATGATTTAAGGAGTTTAAATAAGGCTTCTATTTCTGATGACGGTGTAGCTGATTTAAGGTAAGCGTAATAAACTGTAAAAGTTATCTTATCATAAGAGGGATTTTTATTAAATCATCATCTTCATCAGAAAGTGCGATATCAGCTAGTAAACTAAGGCCAATCCCTTTCTTTAAAAGTTCTTTAAGAATGACAATATCATCCGTCTTAAAGAATATTTCTGCCTTGTTTTGATGCTTTTGATTAAGCATTTCAAAAGCTTTCAGGTGAACAAAGTGTTCGTCTAAGAGTATAAAGGATTGATCTACTAATTCTTCAAAAGCGAGGGAAGGAACAGTGGCAAAAGGATGGTTCTTAGATAAAACGACATACAGTTCTTTATGAAATAGCTCGTGTGACTCTATTGAAGGATAGTTGAGAGGTTCAATCAAACCGAGTAGGCTTGCATTAAGGTCTCCCTTAAGGAGAAGGTTTAATAACTCTACGGAGCCACCGCGGATAGGGCGTATCTTTTTTAAAAAATCGAATTTATCTTTTTCGTTTAAGGCAGCAAAGAGATACTGAATGATAATAGGAGGGAATCCTACAGTAGAGTATTGTGCCAAGGAGCGATTAATTTCTTTGCGAGTAGAAATGACCTCAGGTAAAATCAGTTCTGTATGCTTTAGAAGGATTTGTCCTTGAGGAGTTAGCTTGAAGGAACGATGCGAGGGGTCATGGTGAATCAATTTGCAGTTAAAGTATTCCTCTAAGCGCTTGATAGCATAAGAAATAGATGGTTGGCTGACTTTATGTTGTTTTGCTACTTCCGTATAGGATTGAAGCTGGCAGAGGTCATAAAAATATTGTAGATCTTTTAAATTCATATGGGTTCACTTTCATTAGTTGGAGAAGGAAAATAAGTGGAAAACAGCAGATAAATAATTTTTATCCGTATCCTACAATTTGACTATACGAGTATTCACCAGTTAAAATGTAAGTGAGTCAGGGATCTCAAAGATTATCTAAGATACTCTCAAAAATGACCAACATTTTTTCTCGTTTATCAATAGGGAGCTGTTTAATCTTCATGTTGATTCTTTTGAGTGAAAGATTGTCACTCTTATCAGAGGTTGATTCAAGGCTATCAAAATTGAAAAATTCCTCTGGGGTCATTTCTAGGGCATCAATCACTTTTTCAAGAATGTGAATGGTCAGATTCACATTTTGGTTTTCAAGTTGATTGATATACTTAAGCCCGAGTCCTGCTTGTTCCGAAAGTTCTTCCTGGCTCATTTTATTCTGTGTTCGAAACTATTTCACTTTTTGGGAAATATATTGTTGTAAATAGTTTTTAGTTGTCATATAAATAGAATACAAGTTTTATATGACAAAAAACACCTTAAAAAATACAAAGTATTACATAATATACCTAGATGATATTTATTTTAATTAGGATTGTCAATTTGTATGATTGGTTTATTTTACTCGAAACTTTTAGTAAAGAGAGATCATCGAGAGTTTGATGAGTTCAGAAATTTATAACATATGCGTATACAATTGTATTATTTAAACAACAACGTTTTACGAACAATTCGTTTCATGTGGTATAATATAAGTAAAAAGGAGCTTGCACTATGACTGCACATGATATTTTAAACAATCCTTTCCTCAATAAAGGTACTGCCTTTACCTTAGAGGAGCGAAAGGAACTAGGCCTTATTGGTTTACTGCCACCGTATGTTCAAACGATTGAAGAACAAGCGGCGCAAACTTATGCACAAATGCAAACAAAAGCCAATGATTTGGAAAAACGTCTTTTCCTAATGGAAATTTTTAATACCAACAGGACTCTTTTCTATTACCTCTTTTCTCAACATTTGAAAGAATTCAATCCAATTGTATATGATCCAACCATTGCAGATACGATTGAAGGCTATAGTGATCTTTTTGTAGATCCCCAATATGCGGGATATCTTGATATCAATCATCCTGAAAATATTGAAGCTACTTTGAAAAACGCTGCCGGGGATCGCGAGATTCGTCTCATTGTTGTAACAGATGCAGAAGGAATCCTTGGAATTGGCGACTGGGGAACAAATGGTGTCGATATTTCTGTTGGGAAATTGATGGTCTATACGGGTGCTGCTGGAATCGATCCTTCGATGGTCCTTCCTTTAGTCATTGATGCAGGGACTAACCGCGAAGAACTTCGTGACAATCCTAATTACTTAGGAAATCGTCACGAAAGGGTCCGCGGAGATCGTTACTACGACTTCATTGACCAATTTGTTCAAACAGCAGAACGTCTCTTTCCTAAACTCTACCTTCACTGGGAAGACTTCGGCCGCTTGAATGCTGCCAATATTCTTGAAAAATACCGGAAACAAATTCCGACCTTTAATGATGATATTCAAGGTACAGGAATCGTTACCTTGGGTGGTATCTTTGGTTCGCTGGATATTAGTGGTGAAAAATTAATAGATCAAGTTTATCTTTGCTATGGTGGTGGTACTGCGGGTGCAGGAATTGCCTCTCGTGTTCTTCGTGAAATGGTAAGTGAAGGTCTTTCTGAAGAAGAAGCCTATAAACGGTTCTTTATGGTTGATAAACAAGGTCTTCTCTTTGATGACATGGATGACTTGACACCAGAGCAAAAACCATTTGCTAAGAAACGTGCTGACTTTAGTAACGCAGATAAGTTGACTGACCTGCTTGAAGTAGTGAAGACTGTGAAGCCAACCATTCTTGTAGGAACTTCAACTCAGCCTAATACCTTCACTAAAGAAATAGTAGAAGCTATGTGTGAAAACACAGAACATCCAATGATCTTCCCTTTGTCAAACCCAACTAAATTGGCAGAAGCTAGTGCCAAAGATTTGATTGAATGGTCAGATGGTAAAGCTTTTGTCGCAACAGGAATTCCTGCTGATACGGTTTCTTATAAAGGTGTAGACTATGTGATTGGTCAAGCAAATAATGCCCTGATTTACCCAGGTCTTGGTCTAGGTATGCTGGCTTCTGAAGCAAGTCTTTTGACTGATGAAATGATTGGAGCAGCGGCGCATTCATTGAGTGGTATTGTCAATCCAGGCCAACCAGGAGCTCCTGTCTTGCCACCATTCAAGTATGTAGCAGATGTTTCTATTAAAGTAGCAGAAGCAGTCGCTAAAAAAGCACAAGAGCAAGGTCTTGCACGCGCTAAGGAAACAGATATGGCCAAAGCAGTTCGTGATTTTAAGTGGTATCCAGAGTATAAATAATTCATTTCTGCTGCCTATCCTCGGGATACTTGGCTTATGTTGGATATGTTAGCAATCTACAGAGTTGATAACCGAAAAGTAAAGAGATTGTCGTATTGACTAATGGTTTTAAACAGTATAAAATAACTGTCGATTTTTTGTCCGACTGCCAAGAGTCAGTTTAATACTACACTAAAATCAAAATGCATTATATAATAGTGATATGAAATCAACCAAAGAAGAAATACAAGCCATCAAAACACTTTTAAAAGACTCTAGTACAACTAAATACCATAAAAGTCTTCAAATCGTTCTATTTTGTCTAATGGGCAAATCTTTGAAATTATCCTAAAAGAATTGAAAGAATTATGAAAGAATTTTCGAAAAATTTTAAAAAATTCTGAAATATTCTTGACAGGTGATGAAAAAGGTGGTAAGATAAGAAACATCAAAAAAGAAAGCAGAAAAAGAAATGAATAAGAAACAAGCTGTAACGATGAATCAAAACTTTTACTTTAGCTACTTTAGATAGTGTTTGTAGACATGTCACCATGGATACAAACAGTTCAAGCAATTTGTTTGTATCTATGTGGCTAAGATTTTTGATTGTGGTCCATATAGATGAATATCTAAATGGACTAGCAAAGTTATAACTTGTTAGATTATTTCAAGCATCCGTTTAGATAGTATCTAGGCGGTTTTTTGTTTTATCTTTTCTGAGAAGGAGTTTCATTATGAAAGTTGTTCGAAAATTACTAGCCCCTCTCTTGGTAGTGGGGATCCTCTTGACCTCTCTGATTAGTTTGCATCAGTTGAAGGCAGATAAGAAAAAAGACGTTTTTCGTATCGGTATTTCGCAATTTATTACTCATCAATCTTTGGACGCTACTAGAGAAGGGTTTGTAGATGAACTAGCTAAACAAGGCTATGTTGAGGGTAAAAATATTGAGATTGATTTGCAAAATGCACAGGGAGAACAACGAAACCTAAAAACAATTTCCCAGCAGCTAGCAGAATCTAGTGATGTCGTTCTAGCCATCGCAACGCCTTCTGCTCAGAGCTTGGCCAATACAACACAAACGACACCGGTTATTTTTTCAGCGGTAACAGATCCTGTCAGTGCCAAGTTGGTTGAGTCAAGAGAACACCCTGGGGGCAATGTAACTGGGACAAGTGACCAGTCATCAGATGCCATTTCAACCCAAATCAATTTGATAAAGAAAGTGTTGCCAAAAGCTAAAACGATTGGAATTCTCTATACTCAGAGCGAGCCAAACTCAGTTGTTCAAAAGGATGAAGCTAAGCGTCTTCTGGAAGAAAAAGGCTTTACCGTTGTTGAAAAAACAATCTTGGATACTAACAACGTCAAGGCTGCAGCAGAAAGCTTGATGGCAGAGGTGGATATGGTTTTTGTACCAACGGATAATATCATTTCATCAACCATGGAAACAGTCAAGCAGGTTTCTATTAAACACAAGGTTCCAGTATTTGGTGGTTCAACAGAAATGATTGCTGTTGGTGGCTTGTATAACTACGGAACCAATTATGAAGAATTGGGACGTCAGACAGCAAGAATGCTGGTTCGTGTCTTAAAAGGTGAGAAGCCAGAAAATATAGCAGTTGAGTTGCCTGAAAAACTGGAATTGCATACAAATCAAGAAATAGCAGATGCACTAGGAATTGATATTAGTAAGTTGGAAAGCAAGGAATAGGGAGGTTTAAGATGAGTTTTGTATTATCTAGTTTATCAGAAGGTTTGTTGTGGTCGATTATGGCCATTGGAGTTTACTTGACTTTCCGTATTTTGGATATTGCGGATATGACTGCTGAAGGAGCCTTTCCTTTGGGGGCAGCTGTCGTTGTATCGCAGATACAGGCAGGGACAAATCCTTGGATTGCGACCTTACTTGCTTTGCTGGCAGGTATGGTAGCTGGTCTTGTATCAGGAATGCTCCACACCAAGATGAAAATCCCAGCTCTCTTGACAGGGATTGTGACCTTGACAGGGCTTTATTCAATCAATATTAAAATCATGGGCAGTGTGCCCAACCTTTCCTTGGGAGATTCTTCAACTGTCTTTAAACAATTGGCGAGCTTGGGGCTGACAAATGAAGAAGCTGTTTTCTCATTCAGTTTGGCCTGTCTCCTACTTGTTTGTTTGGTCTTGACTCTTTTGATGAAAACGGAGATTGGATTGGTCTTGCGTTCGACTGGGGACAATATTCCGATGAGTGAGGCTAATGGGGTCAATGTAGACACCATGAAGATTGTTGGTTACATGATTTCAAATGGTTTGATTGCCCTGTGTGGTTCCTTGTTCGCTCAAAATGATGGATTTTCAGACGTAACCTCTGGGACAGGAACCATCGTTGTTGGTTTGAGTGCAGTTATTATTGCAGAAGTTTTGATACACGACTTGACCATTGGAGGTCGCTTGTTATCTATCGGAATCGGTGCCATTGTTTACCGTTTGATTATTTTAAATATCTATGAAATTCCAAATCTAGATCAAAACCTGGTACGTCTCTTTAATGCAATCTTGCTAGCCTTAGTGTTATTTGCACCAGAACTGCAAAAGAGATTAAAGATTCGTGGTTTGAAACTGAGAAATGAATAGGAGGAGAAAGTTATGGCAAGTTTGTTAACACTTGAAAATATTCACAAAACCTTTGAAGCAGGGACGGTCAATGAGAACCATGTCCTCAAAGGATTAGACTTAGAGGTTGAAGAGGGAGATTTTATCTCTGTGATTGGTGGAAATGGAGCAGGGAAATCCACTTTGATGAATATCTTGGCTGGCAATCTATCGGTGGATGAAGGGGACCTTTTATTGGCAGGCAAATCCATTAAAAATCTTAGTGTAAGAAAGAGAGCCAAGGATATTGCCCGTGTTTTTCAAGATCCTAAGATGGGAACAGCTTCTCGTTTGACGATTGAGGAGAATATGGCTATTGCCTTGAGACGTGGGCAGAAGAGAGGGCTTGGTTGGGGCGTGAAGGAGAAGGAGAGAATCCAGTTCCAAGAGGCCTTGAAAGAGTTGAATATTGGCCTTGAAAATCGCTTGAAAGTGGATACCCAATACCTTTCAGGAGGACAAAGACAGGCCTTGACCCTAGTCATGGCAGCTCTGGTGAAACCTAAACTTTTGCTTTTGGATGAACACACTGCGGCGCTTGATCCGAAAACGAGTCAAATGGTGATGGACTTGACGCAAAAGATTGTGGAACACCATCAGTTGACGACTTTGATGATTACCCACGATATGAACCATGCGATTGAGTACGGCAATCGTATCATTATGCTCTATCAGGGTAAGATAGTGGTGGATGTCAAGGGAGAGGAGAAAAAGCATCTGACGGTTGAAAATCTCATGCATCTCTTCCAGAAAAATAGTGGTCAAAGTCTGGTCAGTGATGAATTGGTTTTGGGATAAAGAAAAAGGCTGAGATCTGGTGTCTCAGTCTTTTATTAGTATAAATGGATAGGCAGAAATATGAAATTAATACTCTTCGAAAATCTCTTCAAACCGTGTCAGCTCTATCTGCAACCTCAAAACAGTGTTTTGAGCAACCTGCGGCTAGCGTCCTAGTTTACTCTTTGATTTTCATTGAGTATAAACTCAGTAAGGAGCCCTCTTTTGCAGAAAAGCAGGGTTCTTTTTGCTATTTATTCCATCCCTGAAAGCGTAAAACAAACTAGTCAGGGTGGCTAGTTTGTGGTATAATGAAAGAGACTCAAAAAGAAACAGGAGAAAAATGATGGATTTACTTTTAGCAATTGTATTGATTGTGCTAGCTTTTCTAGGAGGAGCTCTTGGAGGAATGTACTTGGTTCGTAAGCAAATTGAAAAAGAATTCGCTGACAACCCACGTTTGAATGCTGAAGCAGTTCGTACTCTTTTGAGTGCAAATGGTCAAAAACCAAGCGAAGCTAAGGTACAACAAGTTTACCACCAAATCATCCGCCAACAAAAGGCAGCCCTTGCTAACAATAAAAAGAAAAAATAAATAAGGAAAAGTCTGGGATGAAAGTTCCAGACTTCTCACTATGTTGGCTATGGTTTTAGGGATGAGACTTTTTCCTTGCATTCTATTGATATTTGATTATGATTAAGAGAGATAGTTGTTGATTAGGATGTCATTCAGTTCATAAGGATCAATAATCATAATGAACTATCAATCAGAAAAAAGACTAGAAAGAAGACTGTATGGATAATCGACCAATTGGTTTTTTGGATTCGGGTGTCGGGGGCTTGACCGTTGTGCGCGAGCTCATGCGCCAACTTCCCCATGAAGAAATCGTCTATATTGGAGATTCGGCACGCGCGCCTTACGGGCCCCGTCCTGCTGAGCAAATTCGTGAATATACTTGGCAGTTGGTCAACTTTCTTTTGACCAAGGATGTCAAAATGATTGTCATTGCTTGTAATACAGCGACTGCGGTCGTCTGGGAAGAAATCAAGGCTCAACTAGATATTCCTGTCCTAGGTGTAATTTTGCCAGGAGCTTCGGCAGCCATCAAGTCCAGCCAAGGTGGGAAAATCGGAGTCATTGGAACGCCTATGACGGTACAATCTGACATCTACCGACAGAAAATCAATGATCTGGATCCGGACTTACAGGTGGAGAGTTTGGCCTGTCCCAAGTTTGCTCCCTTGGTGGAGTCTGGGGCTCTGTCAACCAGTGTCACTAAGAAAGTAGTTTATGAAACCCTACGTCCCTTGGTTGGAAAGGTGGATAGCCTGATTTTGGGTTGTACCCATTATCCACTCCTCAGACCCATTATTCAAAATGTCATGGGACCCAAGGTTCAGCTCATCGATAGTGGGGCAGAGTGCGTACGGGATATCTCAGTCTTACTTAATTATTTTGAAATCAATCGTGGTCGCGATGCCGGACCACTCCATCACCGTTTTTACACAACAGCCAGCAGCCAAAGTTTTGCACAAATTGGTGAAGAATGGCTTGAAAAAGAGATTCATGTGGAGCATGTAGAATTATGACAAATAAAATTTATGAATACAAGGATGACCAGGACTGGTATGTCGGGTCCTATGCTATTTTTGGTGGCGTCCGGACGTTGACGGATGATGACTTGGATTTTCCTCTATTGGAGTTTGCCCAAAGATTTCGAGATGAGGATCGAGGTTTTCCTGTTTCTGTTACTGTTTTACGCTATGGTTCTCTCTACCGTTTATTGTCTTTTGTGGTAGATATCCTCAACCAAGAAATGGGACGAAATGTGGAAGTCATCCAACGTCAAGGGGCTCTGCTCTTGGTTGAAAATGGGCAACTCTTGTATGTGGAATTGCCCAAAGAAGGGGTCGATGTTCATGATTTCTTTGAGACAAACAAGGTCAGAGAAACCTTATTGATTGCGACTCGTAACGAGGGCAAGACCAAGGAATTCCGAGCTATCTTTGACAAGCTAGGCTACGATGTGGAAAATCTTAATGACTACCCTGACCTGCCTGAAGTAGCAGAAACAGGCATGACTTTTGAAGAAAATGCCCGCCTCAAGGCAGAAACTATTTCCCAATTAACGGGCAAGATGGTTCTGGCAGATGATTCTGGACTCAAAGTTGATGTTCTAGGTGGCTTGCCAGGTGTCTGGTCAGCTCGTTTTGCAGGTGTGGGAGCTACTGACCGTGAAAATAATGCCAAACTCTTACACGAATTGGCCATGGTCTTTGAACTCAAGGACCGCTCGGCTCAATTCCATACAACCCTAGTCGTAGCCAGCCCAAACAAGGAAAGTTTGGTTGTCGAAGCAGACTGGTCAGGCTACATTAACTTTGAACCTAAGGGTGAAAATGGCTTTGGCTATGACCCTCTCTTCCTTGTAGGAGAGACAGGCAAGTCCTCAGCTGAATTAACCCTTGAAGAAAAAAATAGTCAATCTCACCGTGCCTTAGCCGTTAAGAAACTTTTGGAGGTATTTCCATCATGGCAAAGCAAACCATCATTGTAATGAGCGATTCCCATGGCGATAGCTTGATTGTGGAAGAAATCCGTGATCGCTATGTGGGCAAAGTTGACGCCGTTTTTCATAACGGCGATTCTGAACTGCGTCCTGATTCTTCCCTTTGGGAAGGCATCCGTGTTGTTAAAGGGAACATGGACTTCTACGCAGGCTATCCAGAACGTCTGGTGACTGAGCTTGGTTCGACCAAGATTATCCAAACTCATGGTCATTTGTTTGATATCAATTTCAATTTTCAAAAGTTGGACTACTGGGCTCAGGAAGAAGAAGCCGATATCTGCCTCTATGGTCACTTGCATGTGCCAAATGCTTGGATGGAAGGAAAGACTCTTTTTCTAAACCCAGGTTCTATCAGTCAACCACGTGGTACCGTCAGAGAATGTCTCTATGCTCGTGTGGAGATTGATGACAGTTATTTCAAAGTGGACTTTTTGACACGAGACCATGAGGTGTATCCGGGCTTGTCCAAGGAGTTTAGCCGATGATTGCCAAGGAGTTTGAGACTTTCTTGTTGGGGCAGGAGGAAACTTTTTTGTCCCCTGCTGAAAATCTAGCCGTGTTGATTGATACCCACAATGCGGATCATGCGACCCTCTTGCTCAGTCAGATGACCTATACCCGTGTTCCTGTTGTGACAGATGAAAAACAGTTTGTTGGGACGATTGGGCTCAGAGATATTATGGCTTATCAGATGGAGCATGACTTGAGTCAAGAAATTATGGCGGATACGGATATCGTTCATATGACCAAAACGGACGTAGCGGTCGTCTCGCCTGATTTTACCATTACAGAGGTCTTGCACAAGTTGGTAGATGAGTCCTTCTTGCCGGTTGTGGATGCGTCTGGTATTTTCCAAGGAATTATCACGCGCAAGTCTATCCTCAAGGCAGTCAATGCCCTCTTGCATGACTTTAGTAAGGAATATGAGATTCGATGCAAATGAGAGATAGGATTTCAGCCTTTTTAGAAGAAAAGCAGGGCTTGTCTGCAAATTCCAAGCAGTCCTATAAGTATGATCTGGAGCAATTTTTAGACGTCGTGGGCGAGCGCATTTCGGAGACCAGTCTCAAGATTTACCAAGCCCAGCTAGCCAATCTAAAAATCAGCGCCCAGAAGCGAAAGATTTCGGCCTGTAACCAATTTCTCTACTTTCTCTATCAAAAAGGAGAAGTGGATAGTTTTTACCGCTTGGAATTAGCTAAACAAGCTGAAAAGAAGACAGAAAAGCCAGAAATTTTAGATCTAGACTCTTTTTGGCAGGAAAGTGCCTATCCAGAGGGCCGTTTACTGGCTCTTCTTATCCTAGAAATGGGGCTCTTGCCGAGTGAGATTTTGGCTCTCAAGGTTGAGGATATCAATCTGGATTTTCAGGTGTTGCGAATCAAGAAGGCTTCCCAACAGAGGATTGTCACCATTCCTACGACCTTACTGTCAGAATTGGAACCCTTGATGGCCCAGACCTACCTCTTTGAAAGGGCAGGGAAAGCCTATTCTCGTCAGTGGGCCTTTCGTCAGTTAGAAGCTTTTGTCAAGGAGAAAGGTTTTCCAGCCTTATCAGCCCAAGCCTTGCGGGAACAGTTCATTCTACGACAAATTGAAAACAAGGTCGATTTGTACGAAATTGCAAAAAAATTAGGATTAAAAACAGTCCTCACCTTAGAAAAATATAGATAATGGATATTAAATTAAAAGATTTTGAAGGGCCCCTGGACTTGCTCTTGCACCTGGTTTCTAAGTACCAGATGGATATCTACGATGTGCCTATTACAGAAGTCATCGAACAGTATCTAGCTTATGTCTCAACCCTGCAGGCCATGCGTCTGGAAGTGACGGGTGAGTACATGGTTATGGCCAGTCAGCTCATGCTGATCAAGAGCCGCAAGCTCTTGCCAAAGGTAGCAGAAGTGACAGACTTGGAGAATGACCTAGAGCAGGATCTTCTCTCTCAAATCGAAGAATACCGCAAGTTCAAGCTCTTGGGTGAGCACTTGGAAGCCAAGCACCAAGAACGGGCCCAGCACTATTCCAAAGCGCCGACAGAGTTGATTTACGAAGATGCGGAGCTTGTGCATGACAAGACGACCATTGACCTCTTTTTGGCTTTTTCAAATATCCTAGCCAAGAAAAAAGAGGAGTTTGCACAGAATCACACGACTATCTTGCGGGATGAGTATAAGATTGAGGACATGATGGTTATCGTGAAAGAGTCCTTGACTGGACGAGATCAATTGCGCTTGCAGGATTTGTTTAAGGAAGCCCAGAATGTGCAAGAGGTCATTACCCTCTTTTTGGCAACCCTAGAGTTAATCAAAACCCAGGAGTTGATCCTCGTGCAAGAGGAGAGTTTCGGAGATATTTATCTCATGGAAAAGAAGGAAGAAAGTCAAGTGACCCAAAGCTAGACTTGATAGAGAGGAAAGATGAGTACTTTAGCAAAAATAGAAGCGCTCTTGTTTGTAGCGGGTGAAGATGGGATTAGAGTCCGCCAGTTAGCTGAACTCCTCTCTCTGCCACCGACAGGCATCCAACAGAGTTTAGAAAAATTAGCCCAGAAGTATGAAAAGGACCCAGATTCCAGCTTGGCTCTGATTGAGACAGGTGGGGCTTACAGATTGGTGACCAAGCCTCAATTTGCAGAGATTTTGAAGGAATATTCCAAGGCGCCTATCAACCAGAGTTTATCTCGGGCTGCCCTTGAGACCTTGTCCATCATTGCCTACAAGCAGCCGATTACGCGGATCGAAATTGATGCCATCCGTGGGGTTAACTCGAGTGGGGCCTTGGCAAAGTTGCAGGCCTTTGACTTGATTAAGGAAGACGGGAAAAAAGAAGTCTTGGGTCGTCCCAACCTCTATGTGACTACAGATTATTTCCTAGATTACATGGGGATAAACCATTTAGAAGAATTACCAGTGATTGATGAGCTTGAGATTCAAGCCCAAGAAAGCCAATTATTTGGTGAAAGGATAGAAGAAGATGAGAATCAATAAGTATATTGCCCACGCAGGTGTGGCCAGTAGGAGAAAAGCAGAAGAGCTGATTAAGCAAGGTTTGGTGACGGTTAACGGCCAGGTGGTACGTGAACTAGCAACGACCATCAAGTCAGGCGACAAGGTCGAAGTTGAAGGTCAACCTATCTACAACGAAGAAAAGGTCTATTATCTGCTTAACAAACCACGCGGTGTCATTTCCAGTGTGACAGATGACAAGGGCCGCAAGACTGTTGTTGACCTCTTGCCCAACGTGAAAGAGCGTATCTACCCTGTAGGTCGTTTGGACTGGGATACATCAGGAGTCTTGATTTTGACCAATGATGGAGATTTTACGGATGAAATGATTCACCCTCGTAATGAGATTGACAAGGTTTATGTCGCGCGTGTTAAAGGTGTGGCCAATAAGGATAATCTCCGCCCCTTGACCCGTGGACTTGAGATTGATGGTAAGAAAACCAAGCCGGCTGTCTATGAGATTCTTAAAGTGGATCCAGTCAAAAATCGCTCTGTGGTGCAGTTGACTATCCATGAAGGGCGTAACCACCAGGTTAAAAAGATGTTTGAAGCTGTCGGTCTCCAAGTGGACAAGTTGTCACGGACTCGTTTTGGACATCTAGACTTGACAGGACTCCGTCCAGGAGAATCCCGTCGTCTTAATAAAAAAGAAATCAGCCAACTACACACCATGGCTGTAACCAAGAAATAATGAAACGAATTTTAATAGCGCCTGTGCGCTTTTACCAACGTTTTATCTCACCAGCCTTTCCACCCTCTTGTCGCTTTGAGCCGACTTGTTCCAACTACATGATTCAGGCTATTGAAAAACATGGCTTCAAGGGTGTTTTGATGGGCTTGGCTCGGATTTTACGTTGCCATCCCTGGTCGAAAACAGGCAAGGACCCCGTCCCAGACCATTTTGCCCTTAAACGGAATCAAGAAGGGGAATGAGGTTGGACAAACAGATTTCAAAATGATAAAAACGCATCCTATCAGGTTTGAGTGAGTCTGATAGGATGCGTTTTATCATGTAAAGATGTGATTGAGTTTGAAGCAACTTATTTCAAAGCTTTTTGTGCGTCTTCAATCATGAGTTTTGTTGATTCTAGACCGCCTCCGCTTAGATACCAGAGGTCTGGTGTTAGTTGGATGATCTTGCCATTTTTAGCAGCAGGAGTTTCAGCGATGAGGGCATTTTCTAGGACACCATCGTTGCTAGAGTTGTCACCACCGATGGCAAGGGTACGGTTGATAACAAAGAGGATGTCAGGATTGATTTCTTTGACACTTTCAAAGCTGACTTCCTGTCCGTGGCGTGAGTCTTCAAATTGAGTATCAGTTGGCTTGAATTTCAAGGTTTGGTACAAGAAAGAGAAACGAGATTGGGCACCAAAGGCTGCCATTTTTCCTTCATTGAGGAGGATAGCAAGGGCTTTTTTGTCAGAACTTTCGTTTTTAGTTGCGACTTCTTGGATGCTCTTGTCTAGCTTGGCCAATTCTTCTTTGGCTTTCTGTGTACCAGTTTCACCAAAGGCGCTTGCTAAGGATTCGATATTAGTCTTGGTAGAAGTCCAGTAGTCATCTTTGCCTGCTTGGAAGAGAACAGTCGGAGCGATTTCGTTGAACTTATCTACGAATTTTTGGGTACGTGGTGAAGCGATAATTAGGTCTGGTTCAAGAGCAGCAAGGGCTTCTAGGTCTGGCTCAACCATAGAACCAACATTTTTAACTTTTCCAGCTAGGTCTTTAAGATAAGTCGGAACAGTTTTTGTAGGCATTCCGACGATATTCTTTTCAAAACCTAAAGCGCGAATAGTATCCGCAGCACCGAGGTCAAAGGTCACAATCTTTTCAGGGACTTTTGAAAGTGTGACTACACCTAGTGAACTTTTAATGGTCACCTCTGTTGGAGCAGAGCTACTTGTCTCCGTTTTATTAGTGCTTGAGTTGGTACTACATGCACCAAGTAGGAGCAAGAAGCTGGCCACTAGGGCAGTAAGATAAAATTTAAGGGATGTTTTCATGATTTCTCCTTTTTAAAATGTGATAACGATGTAGGGAGTCTCTTAGTGATGTTTATTAAGAGACAGAGCTTTCTCTAACAGGGGCTCAGAATGGCTAGCTATAGATACAGATCTTTTTGCCATTGATATCCGCCAGCGTGATGGGAATCTCATAAAGTTGACTGAGCAGGTCGGCCTGCATGATTTGATTTGTCGTTCCTTTGCAAAAGACTTGACCGTCCTTGAAGGCGACAATTTCATCTGCATACTGACTGGCCATGTTGATATCGTGGAGGACGATGATAATGGTCTTTCCGAGTTCCTCCACCAGTCGCTTGAGAATCTGCATCATACTGACGCTTTGCTTGATATCGAGATTGTTGAGTGGTTCGTCCAGCAAGATAAAGTCTGTATCCTGGGCCAGTACCATAGCGATAAAGACCCGCTGGAGTTGTCCTCCAGACAGGCTATCGATGTAGCGGTCTTTTAAGTTGGTCAGTTCTAAATAGTCCATAGTTTCTCGGATTTTTTCCCAATCTTCTGGTCTCAGTAGACCTCGGCTGTAGGGAAAACGTCCAAAACTGACCAGTTCTTCAACCGTCAATTTGGCTTGGTAATTGATTTTCTGCTTTAGGATAGTCAGTTCTTGAGCCAGTTCTTGTGAATTCCAGCTTTCGATTTCACGGCCTTTGATACTAAGAATTCCCTGATCTTTCTTGGTTAGTCTGCTCATGATGGAGAGGAGAGTTGATTTCCCAGCACCATTTGGACCAATGAAGGCTGTCAGTTTCTGAGGACTGACTTCAAGGGTAATGCCTTGCAAAATATCTTGTTTTTGAATGGATTTGCCAATGTTTTCCAGTTTCACTGACGCGCCCTCCTGTAAAGTAAGATAAAGAATAAGAAGCCACCCACACTCTCAATGATCATGCTGATGCGAATTTCCAGTGCAAAGACTCGTTCAATGAGGGCTTGCCCCAAGGTCAAACTGATAAATCCAATCAGAATAGCCACGATAAAGAGCAACTTGTGCCGATAATCTTTGACAATCAGGTAGGTGAGATTGGCCAGCATAAAGCCGAAGAAGGCCATAGGCCCTACCAAGGCAGTGGCCGTTGAAGTCAAAAGCACGATGCCCCAGAGGAGCTCTCTCTGTTCTTTTTCAACATCGAGTCCCAGTATCTGAGCCGTTTCTCTTTGCAGGTGCAAGACATCCAGAATGACTGCTTTTCGAAAGAAAAATATTGTCAAAGCGAGGATGATCAGAGAACCGATGGCTAGGATGGAAGTGTTGAGATGTTGAAAGGAAGCGAAGAGACTGTTCTGCAGTTTATCGTATTCATTTGGATCCATCAGGACTTGGAGGAAGGTACTGATATTTCGAAAGAGACTTCCGAGTGCTAGACAGATTAGCAGAATGAAGACCAGATCTTGCTTCATCAGCGTCTTCAAGTAGCCTTGTAAGGCGAGAAAGAAGAGGGATTGAAGCAAAAGCAAGACTAGAAATTCTAAGATAGGAGACTTCCCAAGTTGAAGAAATTTGCTTTCAAAAACCAGTAGTAGGGTTTGTAGTAGGACGTAGAAGGATTCGATTCCCAAAATACTAGGTGTCAGGAAGCGATTTTCCGTCAGGGTTTGAAAACTAATGGTCGAAATTCCTGTCGCGATGGCTACCAAGAGATAAACAACTATCTTTTGTGAACGCAACTTCCAAGCAAAGGCTGACAAGTGAGTGATGGGCCAAAAGTAGAGGAGACAAGCTCCGATGGCCAGAATAATGAGAAGGCAGAAGAGTTTGCTATGTTTGCTTTTAGACTGCATCTTTTTGTCCCCCTCTCCAGAGAAGTAGGATAAAGACGAGGCTACCGATGATTCCTAGCAAGAGGCTGACAGACAGCTCATAGGGTCGAATCAGAACTCGGGATAGGATATCGCAGGCCAGAACCAGATTGGCCCCAACCAGTACGACCATGAGTTTGGTTTGACTTAGATTATCTCCGTAGCGCTTGCGAACAAGATTGGGAACGATGACCCCGAGAAAAGGCAAGCCACCCACGGTAATCATGGTGACACTTGTCGTTAGCGCAACCAGAAAGAGGGCCAGTTTTTCAAGTAGGGAGTAGGAAATTCCCAAACTTTCACTGGTTTCCTTTCCTAGATTCATGATGGTAAAGGTTTGGGACAATTTCCAAACGGCAATCAGGATAATGAGCCCTAAGAAGAGCCACTCATACTGATGGGTCTGAATCATGGAGAAGGAGCCCTGGGTCCAAGCTGTCATACTCTGAACCAGATTGAAACGATAGGCGATAACTTCTGTCACAGAACCGATAATTCCACTATAAATGATCCCAATCAGAGGCAACATCCACCTTTCCTTTACGGTAAAAATGGTCATAAAGGCTAGGAAGAAGAGAGTAAATACGATGGATGAAACAAAAGCGAAGAGCATCTTTTGGGTCAGACTAGCCGACGGAAAGACAAAGAGGCTCAATACCATTCCCAGTTTGGCGGCTTCAGTCGTTCCAACTGTACTCGGAGCAGCAAACTGATTTTGAGTGATAGTCTGCATGAGAAGTCCTGCCATACTCATACTAGAGGCAGTCAGGAGAATGCTAATGGTCCTTGGAAGACGGGACTCTTGAAAGAGAAGCCAGGTCTGCTGGTCGAAAGCAAAGAGCTTTCCCCATGAAAAATCACTGGTCCCAATGCTAATAGAGAGAAAGACTAGGAGTAGAAGTAAGCCAATTAAATAATGAGAAAGTTTCATACCCCATCCTTTTATGTAGATTTGGTATCGAAAGATACCTGCGGATATTACTGTAACACGATTTCTTTAATCTGTCAATAAATTTTCTGACAATTTAATGAATAAAACAAGGAGAGAGTACCAGGACCTTCTCCTCTGTTCTCCTATTCTAAAATGTTTTTGCCTTCTTTAACACGCCAACGATAATCTGATAAAATAATATCTTCGAGGGAGTAGCTAGCCTTCCAATCAAGATATTTTTTAGCTTTTGATGCGTCTGCTAGGACGCTGGCTGGGTCACCAGCACGGCGAGCAACAATTTCGTGTGGTATTTTTTGATTCAGTAATTCTTCAGCAGTTTTAAAGATTTCTTTGACGGTATAGCCTTTTTCAGTTCCCAAGTTAAAGATTTGAGAAGAACTGTCTTCTTGAAATAGGTAGTTCATTCCTTTAACATGAGCCTGTGCAAGGTCCAAGACATGAATGTAATCCCGAATACATGAACCATCACGTGTATCGTAGTCATCTCCAAATATTTTTAGGCTATCATTTTGTCCCAATGCGGTCTTGTTGATATTGGGAATGATGTGAGTTGGATTTTTCACTCGCAGACCGTTTGAAGCATCCATTTCAGCCCCAGCTACATTAAAGTAACGGAAAATGACATATTTCCAATCGTAGCGATTGGCCATCCAGTAAATCATTCGTTCACCCATCAGTTTTGTTTCTGCATAAGGGTTGACAGGGTCGAGCAGGGTATCTTCAGTTGCAGGCTTGTCAATACAGTTATTACCATAGAGGGAAGCAGTCGAAGAGAACATGATTTTTTGAATACCAACTTCAGATAAGACTTTGAGAACTTGGTTCATACCAGCAACATTGGCAGTGAAGTATTTGCTTGGGTTTTCAATGCTTTCGCTCACAACAATTTCACCTGCACAATGAAGAACAGCATCAATCTGATTTTCTTCTAAATAAGCTTTTAGGGAACTAGCATCATAAACATCCAGTTGTTTAAAGCTAACACGACTATCTACAGCCGAACGATTTCCTGTAGAGAGATTATCTAGAACATGTACCTGATAGCCAGCATTTAAAAGAGCTTTAACGGTATGGGAGCCAATGTAGCCAGCTCCACCTGTAACAAGAATTGTTTTGGTCATGATTTTTTCCTTTTCCTAGTTTTGTACTATTTTAAAGAAATAAGAAGGCAAAGTCAACTGTTTTCTGCAAATTTCATGAAAAACTGAACAAATATAGCATTGGATTGTTTTTTTGTTTGTGAATTAATAGTTTGGTTTGTCTTGGAATAGTTCTTAGATTTCACCTCACATGCAAGAAAATACAAGCTTTTTCTAAGATACAGTAAGACTAAGATACTAATTTAGAAATCCACCTTCCCGCTATCCTTCTCCTATAAAAAGTGGTAAAATGGATGAAAGAAAGAAGGAACTGAAATGACAACATTATTTTCAAAAATCAAAGAAGTAACAGAACTTGCTGCGATCTCAGGTCATGAAGCGCCTGTTCGTGCCTATCTTCGTGAAAAGTTGACACCGCACGTGGATGAAGTGGTGACAGATGGCTTGGGTGGTATTTTCGGGATCAAACATTCAGAAGCTGCGGATGCACCACGCGTCTTGGTCGCTTCTCATATGGATGAAGTTGGTTTTATGGTTAGTGAGATTAAGCCAGACGGTACCTTCCGTGTCGTAGAAATCGGTGGTTGGAATCCTATGGTGGTTAGCAGCCAACGTTTCAAACTCTTGACTCGTGATGGTCGTGAAATTCCTGTGATTTCGGGTTCTGTCCCTCCACATTTGACTCGTGGAAAGGTTGGACCAACTATGCCAGCTATTGCAGATATCGTCTTTGATGGCGGTTTTGCGGATAAGGCTGAGGCAGAAAGCTTTGGCATCCGTCCTGGCGATACCATCGTACCAGATAGCTCTGCAATCTTGACAGCCAATGAAAAAAATATCATCTCAAAAGCTTGGGATAACCGCTACGGTGTGCTCATGGTTAGTGAGTTAGCAGAAGCTCTGTCAGGTCAAAAACTTGGCAATGAACTCTATCTTGGCTCTAACGTCCAAGAAGAAGTTGGTCTCCGCGGTGCTCATACATCTACAACCAAGTTTGACCCAGAAGTTTTCCTAGCAGTTGACTGCTCACCTGCTGGTGATGTTTATGGCGGTCAAGGCAAGATTGGAGATGGAACCTTGATTCGTTTCTACGACCCAGGTCACTTGCTTCTCCCAGGGATGAAGGATTTCCTTTTGACAACGGCTGAAGAAGCTGGTATCAAGTACCAATACTACTGTGGTAAAGGCGGAACAGACGCTGGCGCAGCTCATCTGAAAAATGGTGGTGTCCCATCTACAACAATCGGTGTTTGCGCTCGTTATATCCATTCTCACCAAACCCTCTATGCAATGGATGACTTCTTAGAAGCGCAAGCTTTCTTGCAAGCCTTGGTGAAAAAATTGGATCGTTCAACAGTTGATTTGATTAAAAATTATTAAACATAAGGGAGGTGGTAGGGATGGTAGAACCAAACCTAGAAAGCCTTGTAAAAGATCTTTACAATCATGCTCGACATGATTTGAGTGAAGATTTAGTTGCTGCTCTCCTAGAGACTGCTAAAAAACTGCCTACTACAAATGAGCAATTGCTGGAAGTTCGTCTCTCAGGCCTGGTCAATCGTGAATTGCTCCTAAATCCCAAACATCCGGCACCTGAGTTGCTCAACTTGGCTCGCTTTATCAAAAGAGAAGAAGCTAAGTACAGAGGAACTGCAGCTTCTGCGATTATGTATGGGGAGCTCTTTAAAATGCTTTGATTCCATTGTGGATCAAAGCATTTTTTATATGGTAGAAAGGCAATTCTTGGTTAGGAAAAGAAAAAAGCCATCCCATTCAGGATAGCTTCTTGGTTCTTAGATTTGTTCAGCGATGACCTTTTCAGCTAGATTCATAGCATGGTCTGATACACGAGTGTAGTGGGAAATGATGTCGATAAAGTTGACCCCAGCTTGTGTTGAACACTCGCCCTTGTTGAGGCGCTTGATGTGGGTCTTTCTGAGAACACGTTCCATATTGTTGATTTCTTTATGGCGTTCAATCAGACTTTGAGCTTTTTCAATATCATTGTTTTCTACACTATCAAGGGCATCCTTGATAAAGCCAGTGGTTTTTTGATAGATATCAGCTAGTTCTTGTAAAGCAGCTTCAGAGAACTCAACATTTTTACGTTGAAGATAGTCGGTCAGATTGATTAGGGCTTCTGCGTGGTCCCCAATCCGTTCCAAATCACGGGATGAATCAAGAATGTTGGTGAGCACTTCACTTTCTTTCTGGCTAAGTGCCTCGCTTGAAAGAGTAATAAGGTAACGAGTCAATTTTTCATCAATGGTATTGATAGCTTCCTCTGTCTTGTGCCCTTTTTCAGCAACCTTTTCATTAAGGTCAATGATGTAGTTGTATGAAAGGTCAAAGGCTTTAGAAGCATAATTTCCTAAGTGAAGGAGTTCTTTTTTGGCATTTCCGAGAGCGATTGATGGTGCTTGTTTAATCAAATGCTCATCAAGATAAAGTGGCTCGTACTTGACAACTTCATCTTCACCAGGGATGAGCTTGGTTACAAAGTAGGCCAAGGCTCCGATGAATGGAAATTGGATAATAGTATTTGTGATATTAAAGGTTCCGTGGGCGAAGGCAATGGTCATTTCTGGAGCCAGATTGAGTGTAGATTCAAACCATTGAATCAAGCCAGTGAAAGGTACAAGGAAGACAATACAGATAACCGTACCAATCACGTTAAAGGCGACATGGGCACCAGCAACACGTTTGGCAGCGATATTGGCTCCAAGAGAAGCAATAATAGCTGTAATGGTCGTTCCGATATTATCACCAAACAAGACTGGTAGGGCACCTTGTAGATCAATCAAACCACTTGCGTAAAGATTCTGTAGGATACCGATAGTTGCGGAAGAAGCTTGAATGAGTAGGGTTAGTCCAGTTCCGACAAAGACACCTAGAATAGGACTCTTACTTAGTTCAACCATATAGTCTCTAAAGACTTGCAGGTCTTTTAGAGGTTCCATTGCACCGCTCATAAGATTGAGAGCGAAGAAGATACCACCTACACCAAAAATGATACGTCCGATGTTATTGATAGAGCGATTCTTGGTGAAGAAGAGACAAATCGCTCCGATGAAAAGCATTGGTAAGGCGTAATCTCCTAGCTTAAAACCGATGATAAAGGATGTAACGGTAGTTCCAATATTGGCACCCATGACAATACCGATAGCTTGACGCAAGGTCAAAAGTCCTGCGCTGACTAGCCCCACTGTAATGACTGTGACCCCAGAACTTGACTGAATTAGCGCCGTCATACCGATACCAACTAGCACACCGAAGAACGGATTGCTAGTGTACTTGTCAATGTAAAAACGAAGGCGATCTCCAGCAGCTTGTTGCAAACCGTCTCCCATGGTCTTGATACTATATAAGAATAGTCCCAGACCACCTAAAAAGTGAAATAAAATTTCCTGCCAATTAATGGACATTTCTTTTTCCTCCGAAAAATAATAACGGAATTTCTCCTATTCTATTTTAAAGGATAAAAGTAAATCTAACAAGTGTTAAGCTAAGATTTTAGAAAGAAAATTCGTTAGAATGGGCCTTGATTATATTAATTTTACCAATTTCTAACCTAGATATAGGTATTTCCTTTTATATATTGACATTTAAAAGAAATATTTTAAAATGAGGGAGGAATTATCTTGGTCCCTGTGATTGGGATAAAAATTTTATAAAGAAAGTTAAGCGCTTTCTTTTGTGCAACAAAATCAATTTTTTAGGAGGAGAAAATGAAGAATCCATTTTTTGAAAGACGTTGTCGTTACAGTATTCGTAAGTTATCAGTAGGAGCCTGCTCGCTGATGATTGGTGCTGTTTTATTTGCTGGTCCAGCCTTGGCTGAAGAAACTGCAGTTCCTGAAAATAACGGAGCCAATACAGAGCTTGTTTCAGGAGAGAGTGAGTATCCAACTAATGAAGCTGACAAGCAGCATGAAGGAGAACAGGCTAGAGAAAACAAGCCAGAAAAGGCAGAAGGAGTAGCGACAGCATCTGAAACTGCTTCGCCAGCAAGCAATGAAGCTGCAACTACTGAAACTGCAGAAGCAGCTAGCGCAGCTAAACCAGAGGAAAAAGCAAGTGAGGTGGTTGCAGAAACACCATCTGCAGAAGCAAAACCTAAGTCTGACAAGGAAACGGAAGCAAAGCCTGAAGCAACTAGCCAAGGAGATGAGTCTAAGCCAGCAGCAGAAGCTAATAAGACTGAAAAAGAAGTCCAGCCAGATGTCCCTAAAAATACAGAAAAAACATTAAAACCAAAGGAAATCAAATTTAATTCTTGGGAAGAATTGTTAAAATGGGAACCAGGTGCTCGTGAAGATGATGCTATTAACCGCGGGTCTGTCGCCCTCGCTTCACGTCGGACAGGTCATTTAGTCAATGAAAAAGCTAGCAAGGAAGCAAAAGTTCAAGCTCTATCCAACACCAATTCTAAAGCAAAAGACCATGCTTCTGTTGGTGGAGAAGAGTTCAAGGCCTATGCTTTTGACTATTGGCAATATCTAGATTCAATGGTCTTCTGGGAAGGTCTTGTTCCAACTCCTGACGTTATTGATGCAGGTCACCGTAACGGGGTTCCTGTATATGGTACACTCTTCTTTAACTGGTCTAATAGTATTGCAGATCAAGAAAAATTCGCTGAAGCTTTGAAGCAAGACGCAGATGGTAGCTTCCCAATTGCCCGTAAATTGGTAGATATGGCCAAGTATTATGGCTATGATGGCTATTTCATCAACCAGGAAACAACTGGAGATTTGGTTGAACCTCTTGGAGAAAAGATGCGCCAGTTTATGCTCTATACCAAGGAATATGCTGCTAAGGTAAACCATCCAATCAAGTATTCTTGGTACGATGCCATGACTTATAACTATGGACGTTACCACCAAGATGGTTTGGGAGAATACAACTACCAATTCATGCAACCAGAAGGAGATAAGGTTCCAGCAGATAACTTCTTTGCTAACTTTAACTGGGATAAGGCTAAGAATGATTACACTATTACAACTGCCAACTGGATTGGCCGTAATCCTTATGACGTATTTGCAGGTTTGGAATTGCAACAGGGTGGTTCCTACAAGACCAAGGTCAAATGGAATGACATTTTAGATGAAAATGGGAAATTGCGCCTTTCTCTTGGTTTGTTCGCCCCAGATACCATTACAAGTTTAGGAAAAACTGGTGAAGATTACCATAAGAATGAAGATATCTTCTTTACAGGTTATCAAGGTGATCCTACTGGCCAAAAACCAGGTGATAAAGATTGGTATGGGATTGCTAACCTAGTTGCGGACCGTACGCCAGCAGTAGGTAATACTTTTACTACTTCTTTTAATACAGGTCATGGTAGAAAATGGTTCGTAGATGGTAAGGTTTCTAAGGATTCTGAGTGGAATTACCGTTCAGTTTCAGGTGTTCTTCCAACATGGCGCTGGTGGCAAAAATCAACTGGCGATAAGTTGAAAGCAAGCTATGATTTTGAAGATGCTTATAATGGTGGAACTTCTCTCAAATTTGCAGGGGATCTTTCAGGTGCGACCAAGCAAGATGTTAATTTGTACTCTACTCGCTTGAAGGTGACAGATACAACCAAATTACATGTTGCCCACAAAGGAGGCAAAGGGAGCAAGGTTTATGTAGAATTTGCAACCAAGAAAGATTATACCTACGGTGATGAAGCTGCCCGTAAAGAATTGACAGTTTCAGATAACTGGACTACCGATGATTTTGATTTGAGTGCCTTGGCAGGTAAAACAATTTACGGTATTAAACTCTATTTTGAAAATGATAAAGATTTAAAAGGTTATCAATTTAACCTGGGGCAATTGACCATCAGCAATAATCAAGATGCTCCACAGGCACCAACCACAGTAGCTGTAGCCAAACAAGTCCTTAAAAATGCCCAAGAAGCGGAAGCAGTTGTGCAATTTAAAGGCAACAAGGATGCAGATTTCTATGAAGTTTACGAAAAAGATGGAGACAGCTGGAAATTACTAACTGGTTCATCTTCTACAACGATTTATCTACCAAAAGTTAGCCGTTCAGCAAGTGCTCAGGGTACAACTCAAGAACTGAAGGTTGTAGCAGTCGGTAAAAATGGGGTTCGTTCAGAAGCTGCAACCACAACCTTTGATTGGGGCATGACTGTAAAAGATACCAGCCTACCAAAACCACTAGCTGAAAATATCGTTCCAGGTGCAACAGTTATTGATAGTACTTTCCCTAAGACTGAAGGTGGAGAAGGTATTGAAGGTATGTTGAATGGTACCATTACCAGTCTTTCAGACAAGTGGTCTTCTGGACAGTTAAGTGGTAGTGTGGATATTCGTTTGACCCAGCCACGTACAGTTGTTAGATGGGTGATGGACCATGCTGGAGCTGGTGGAGAATCTGTAAACGACGGTTTGATGAACACCAAAGACTTTGACCTCTATTATAAAGATGCGGATGGTCAATGGAAGTTGGCTAAGGAAGTTCGTGGCAATAAAGCCCATGTTACAGATATTACCCTTGACAAACCTATCACAGCTCAAGATTGGCGTTTGAATGTCGTTACTTCTGACAATGGAACTCCATGGAAGGCTATTCGTATCTATAACTGGAAAATGTATGAAAAGCTTGATACAGAAAGCGTCAATATTCCGATGGCCAAGGCTGCAGCTCGTACTTTAGGTAATAACAAGGTACAAGTTGGCTTTGCAGATGTTCCAGCTGGAGCTACCATTACCGTTTATGACAATCCAAATTCTCAAACTCCGCTTGCAACCTTGAAGAGTGAAGTTGGAGGAGACCTAGCAAGTGCACCATTGGATTTGACAAATCAATCTGGCCTACTTTACTATCGTACCCAGTTGCCAGGTAAGGAAATTAGTAATGTCCTAGCAGTTTCCGTTCCAAAAGATGACAGAAGAATCAAGTCAGTCAGCCTAGAAACAGGACCTAAGAAAACAAGCTACGCCGAAGGGGAGGATTTAGACCTTAGAGGTGGTGTTCTTCGAGTTCAGTATGAAGGTGGAGCTGAGGACGAACTTATTCGCCTAACTCACGCGGGTGTATCAGTATCAGGTTTTGATACGCATCATAAGGGAGAACAAAATCTTACTTTACAATATTTGGGGCAACCGGTACATGCTAATTTATCAGTGACTGTTACTAGTCAAGATGAAGCAAGTCCGAAAACTATTTTGGGAATTGAAGTAAGTCAGGAACCCAAAAAAGATTACCTAGTTGGTGATAGCTTAGACTTGTCTGAAGGACGCTTTGCAGTGGCTTATAGCAATGACACCATGGAAGAACATTCCTTTACTGATGAGGGAGTTGAAATTTCTGGTTACGATGCTCAAAAGACTGGCCGTCAAACCTTGACTCTTCGTTACCAAGGTCATAAAGTCAACTTTGATGTTTTGGTATCTCCAAAAGCAGCATTGAACGATGAGTACCTTAAACAAAAATTAGCAGAAGTTGAAGCGGCTAAGAACAAGGTGGTCTATAACTTTGCTTCACCAGAAGTAAAAGAAGCCTTCTTGAAAGCAATTGAAGCGGCGGAACAAGTGTTGAAAGACCATGAAACTAGCACCCAAGATCAAGTCAATGACCGACTTAATAAATTGACAGAAGCTCATAAAGCTCTGAATGGTCAAGAGAAATTTACGGAAGATAAGACAGAACTTGATCGCTTAACAGGTGAGGCTCAAGAACTCTTAGCTGCCAAACCAAACCATCCTTCAGGTTCTGCCCTAGCTCCACTTCTTGAAAAGAACAAGGCCTTGGTTGAAAAAGTAGATTTGAGTCCAGAAGAGCTTGCAACAGCGAAACAGAGTCTAAAAGATCTGGTTGCCCTATTGAAAGAAGACAAACCAGCAGTCTTTTCTGATAGTAAAACAGGTGTTGAAGTACACTTCTCAAATAAAGAGAAGACTATCATCAAGGGCTTGAAAGTAGAGCGTGTTCAAGCAAGTGCTGAAGAGAAGAAATACTTTGCTGGAGAAGATGCTCATGTCTTTGAAATAGAAGGTCTAGATGAAAAAGGTCAAGACGTTGATCTCTCTTACGCTTCTATTGTGAAAATTCCAATTGAAAAAGATAAGAAAGTGAAGAAAGTCTTCTTCTTACCTGAAGGAAAAGCAGCAGTAGAATTGGCTTTTGAACAAACGGATAGTCATGTCATCTTTACAGCACCACACTTTACTCATTATGCCTTTGTTTATGAATCTGCTGAAAAACCACAACCTGCTAAACCAGTAGAAAAAGTTATTTCAAGCAAGGAACCAGCTGAAGGTGTCAAGAATTTGGTTGTGGATACTCCGAAATTAGAAGTCGAAGAGACAAGTATCGCCTTCGAACACCAAGAACGTCCAAATCCAAATCTTACAGTCGGTCAACGTCAACTTGTCCAAGCAGGGGTTGAGGGACAAATTCGCCGCTTGATTGAAGTAGATAGCCAAGGCAATCGTACGCTTCGCGCTACAGAAGTTTTGAAAGAAGCAAGCCCTGAAATCGTAGAAGTAGGTACTGGTCTCATTCCTGCCAATCCAGCACCACAAAACACAGATCTTCCAAAACCTACTAATCAACCGGCTTCTGATCAACAAAAGGCTCCTAAATTGGAAGTTCAAGAGGAAAAGGTTGCCTTTGATCGTCAAGAGCATGAAAATGCTGATATGCTAGTTGGGGAACAACGAGTCATCATACAGGGACGAGATGGTCTATTAAGACATGTCTTTGAAGTTGATGAGAACGGTCAGCGTCGCCTTCGTTCAACAGAAGTCATTCAAGAAGCGATTCCAGAAATTGTTGAAATTGGAACAAAAGTAAAAACTGAACCAGCAGTAGCGCCTACACAAGAAAAACCAGTCCAAAATACAGCAGTTAAATCAGAAGAAGCAGGAACCCAATTGCCAAATACAGGAACTGCTGATGCCAATGAAGCCCTAATAGCAGGATTGGCCAGCCTTGGTCTTGCTAGTTTAGCCTTGACCTTGAAACAGAAAAAAGAAGATGAAGATTAAATATCGAAAAATCTTGTGAAATCTTTCCTTATATTTCCAAAGTGTGATATAATAGTTTCGAATAAAATAAATAAAGGGGTTTTTGTAACATGGCAAAACTTACTGTTAAAGACGTTGACTTGAAAGGTAAAAAAGTCCTCGTTCGTGTTGATTTCAATGTACCATTGAAAGATGGCGTAATCACTAACGACAACCGTATCACAGCAGCTCTTCCAACTATTAAGTACATCATCGAACAAGGTGGACGTGCAATTCTTTTCTCTCACCTTGGACGTGTGAAAGAAGAAGCTGATAAAGCTGGTAAATCACTTGCTCCTGTAGCAGCAGACTTGGCAGCAAAACTTGGTCAAGATGTTGTTTTCCCAGGTGTAACTCGTGGTGCTGAATTGGAAGCAGCTATCAACGCTCTTGAAGATGGACAAGTTCTTTTGGTTGAAAACACTCGTTACGAAGATGTTGACGGCAAAAAAGAATCTAAAAACGATCCTGAACTTGGTAAATACTGGGCATCACTTGGAGATGGTATCTTCGTAAACGATGCATTCGGTACAGCTCACCGTGCACACGCATCTAACGTTGGTATCTCAGCAAACGTTGAAAAAGCAGTTGCTGGTTTCCTTCTTGAAAACGAAATTGCCTACATCCAAGAAGCAGTTGAAACTCCAGAACGTCCATTCGTAGCGATTCTTGGTGGTTCAAAAGTTTCAGATAAGATCGGTGTTATCGAAAACTTGCTTGAAAAAGCTGATAAAGTTCTTATCGGTGGTGGTATGACTTACACATTCTACAAAGCACAAGGTATCGAAATCGGTAACTCACTTGTAGAAGAAGACAAATTGGATGTTGCCAAAGCTCTTCTTGAAAAAGCAAACGGTAAATTGATCTTGCCAGTTGACTCAAAAGAAGCTAACGCATTTGCTGGCTATACTGAAGTGCGTGACACTGAAGGTGAAGCAGTTTCTGAAGGCTTCCTTGGTCTTGACATCGGTCCAAAATCTATCGCTAAATTTGATGAAGCTTTGACTGGTGCCAAAACAGTTGTATGGAACGGACCTATGGGTGTATTTGAAAACCCAGACTTCCAAGCTGGTACAATTGGTGTGATGGACGCTATCGTGAAACAACCAGGCGTTAAATCAATCATCGGTGGTGGTGACTCAGCTGCCGCAGCAATCAACCTTGGACGTGCAGACAAGTTCTCATGGATCTCTACTGGTGGTGGAGCATCAATGGAACTTCTTGAAGGTAAAGTTCTTCCAGGACTTGCAGCCTTGACAGAAAAATAAGATTTCATAAATAAATCAAAGAAGAGAGGGATGAAAATTCCTCTTTTCTTTTACTCGAAATAAAAACGCTTCCTCTCAACTATTGCTCATAAAATCACCTAATTTATGATAAAATGGAAATAGAAAGTTGAGATTATGAGTTATTTTAAAAAATATAAATTCGATAAATCCCAGTTCAAACTTGGTATGCGAACCTTTAAAACAGGTATTGCTGTTTTTCTAGTTCTCTTGATTTTTGGCTTTTTTGGTTGGAAAGGTCTTCAAATCGGTGCTTTGACAGCTGTTTTTAGCCTGAGGGAGAGTTTTGATAAGAGTGTTCATTTTGGGACTTCGCGTATTCTTGGAAATAGTATCGGTGGCCTCTATGCCTTGGTCTTCTTCTTATTAAATACCTTTTTCCACGAAGCCTTTTGGGTGACCTTGGTAGTTGTTCCAATCTGTACCATGTTAACCATTATGACAAATGTAGCCATGAATAACAAAGCAGGGGTTATTGGTGGTGTAGCAGCTATGTTAATCATTACCCTATCGATTCCGAGTGGTGAAACGATTTTGTACGTATTTGCGCGTGTATCAGAAACTTTCATGGGAGTTTTTGTCGCAATTCTCGTAAATTACGATATTGATCGTATTCGGCTCTTTTTAGAGAAAAAAGAAAAATAATGTTACATTTTATAACATTATCAATTGACGTTTATCTTTTTTTAGACTATAATAGACAGAAAGAAGGAAATTGTAAATGAAGGAAAAAGAATTTCGCCGAAATATGGCTGTTTTTCCTATCGGCAGTGTTATGAAGTTGACCGATCTATCGGCGCGTCAGATTCGTTATTATGAAGATCAAGAGTTGATTAAACCTGATCGAAACGAAGGGAACCGTCGCATGTATTCCTTGAATGACATGGATCGTCTGCTTGAAATCAAAGATTATATCTCTGAAGGTTATAATATAGCTGCCATTAAGAAAAAATATGCTGAACGTGAAGCGAAATCCAAGAAAGCGGTTAGTCAGACTGAAGTGCGTCGTGCACTTCACAATGAACTCCTCCAACAGGGTCGCTTTGCTTCAGTACGGTCACCTTTTGGTCGCGGTTAGGCAACCGCAAGTAGTCATACATTAAGGAGAAAACTCATGCCAATCACAGCTGCAGATATTCGTCGTGAAGTCAAGGAAAAAAATGTTACCTTTATCCGTCTCATGTTCTCAGATATTTTGGGAACCATGAAAAACGTCGAAATTCCTGCTACAGATGAACAGTTAGATAAAGTCTTGTCAAATAAGGCTATGTTTGATGGATCTTCTATTGAAGGTTTTGTACGTATCAATGAGTCGGATATGTACTTGTACCCAGACTTGGATACATGGACAGTCTTCCCTTGGGGAGATGAAAATGGAAGTGTTGCAGGTTTGATCTGTGATGTCTATACAACAGAAGGTGAACCATTTGCAGGAGACCCTCGTGGCAATTTGAAACGTGCTCTTCGTCACATGGAAGAAGTGGGATTCAAATCCTTCAACCTTGGACCAGAGCCAGAATTCTTCCTATTTAAGCTGGATGAAAATGGAGATCCAACACTTGAAGTGAATGACAAGGGTGGCTACTTTGATTTGGCGCCTACTGACCTTGCGGACAACACACGTCGTGAGATTGTCAATGTCTTAACCAAAATGGGATTTGAAGTAGAAGCCAGTCACCACGAAGTTGCTGTTGGACAACACGAGATTGACTTTAAGTACGATGAAGTTCTCCGTGCTTGTGATAAGATTCAAATCTTTAAACTTGTTGTTAAAACCATTGCTCGCAAACATGGTCTTTACGCAACCTTTATGGCCAAACCAAAATTTGGTATTGCTGGATCAGGTATGCACTGTAATATGTCCTTGTTTGATGCAGAAGGAAACAATGCCTTCTTTGATCCAAATGATCCAAAAGGAATGCAGTTGTCAGAAACTGCCTACCATTTCCTTGGCGGTTTGATTAAGCATGCCTACAACTATACTGCCATTATGAACCCAACAGTTAACTCATACAAACGTTTGGTTCCAGGTTATGAAGCGCCGGTTTACATTGCTTGGGCTGGTCGTAACCGTTCGCCACTTGTGCGCGTGCCTGCTTCACGTGGTATGGGGACTCGTCTTGAGTTGCGTTCAGTGGATCCAATGGCTAATCCGTACATCGCTATGGCAGTTCTTTTGGAAGTTGGTTTGCATGGTATTGAAAATAAAATCGAAGCACCAGCTCCTATCGAAGAAAATATCTACATCATGACAGCAGAAGAGCGCAAGGAAGCTGGTATTACAGACCTTCCATCAACTCTTCACAACGCTTTGAAAGCTCTGACTGAAGATGAAGTTGTCAGAGCAGCTCTTGGAGAACATATCTATACTAGTTTCCTTGAAGCCAAACGAATCGAATGGGCAAGTTATGCAACCTTCGTTTCACAATGGGAAATTGATAACTATTTAGATCTTTACTAATATAGAAGAAAGATTGCCTGAGGGTGGTCTTTTTTCTTGTGTTTTATATCGAGATGTGATATATTTTATATAACGAGGTGCGATATATCGAACTGAATAGGAGGTGGTTATAAATGGAATTAACGGATAAGATTCGTCGAGTTTATCTTCCGATGACGGAAACGGGTTTTTATATCTTGTTCTGTCTGCAAAAGGAAGGTCATGGGTACAGTATTACGCAAAAGGTCAAGGAGATGACAGATTTGCAAGTTTCGATTAGTCCTGGAACTATGTATGGAACCTTGTCAAAGATGGAAAAGGATGGTTTGATTTCCTTTGTCCGCGAAGAGGAAAAACGGAAAATCTATCAGATTACAGACTTGGGACGCAAAGTCTTAGATATTGAATTGAAGCGTATTGAACGGCTCTATAGAAACAGTCGGGAGGAAGGATGATGGAAAAGAAAATTGTTTATCGAATTTTTACAATTGCGGATTATGAGAGGGAGGCTCTATACTTTAGAGAAATGCATGCTAAGGGCTGGAAACTTAGGAAAGTAAGCTATTCTATCTTATTGTTTGCAGTTAAGTATACCTTTGAAAAGTGTCACCCTGAGCAAGTGTCTTATCAGTTGGACTTTTACCCAATGGAAAAATCAGAGAGAGCTTCCTATTTACAACTGTTTAAAGACTGTGGCTGGGAGCATATTACAGACTTTAATAGTTTTTCCTATTTTAGAAAAGTACATTCTGAAATTGAATCGGATGCAGAGTTTGAAATTTATAATGACGCGGCCGGGAAGTTAGCTATGGTTAATCGCATTTTAAGACTGCGATTAGTACCTGTTTTACTTTTGCTAGCCATACATATACCATTCTTACTTAAGTTGCTCAATAAAAGTAATGCGTATGGTCTATGGAGTTTACTTGCGGTCGGGCTAGATATTTTCTTGTCTTTAATCCTTTTGTTAATAGTTGCCTATATTAGCTGGAAGTTATGGCATAAAAAGAAGGAATTATCAGATTTATGATAGGGTAGGTATGCTCAAAATTGGAGGGGAAGTCATGATAAATAAAAAGCAATTTCGGATTTTCACCATTGTTGATTTGGACAAGGAAGAAGAATATTTACATGAGATGCATTTGAAAGGTTGGAAGTATAGAACTAGTCGTTTTGGTTTTTTCTATTTTGACCAATGTCAACCAGATGATGTCATCTATTGTATCTATGATTCTAGATTTCTTAAAAAATATAAGCATGAACTACAAGATTTTAGAGATAGAGGTTGGGAATTAATAGAAGCAGGTTTTTGTTCAATTCTTCGTAAATCGTCTTCTGATTTACTTCCAGAGGATCAAGTCTATATGGCTAAGGAGAGCAGATGGGAAGTCATGCGATATAGACTTCGTTCATGTGCAGCTACTTTCTTAGGTGGTTTGGTTGTTTGTATAAGTTTATTTAAAGAAGAACTTTCTATGTCTTTCTTCGTTATTTTTCTTTTATATGCTTTAATGATTTCTTATCTAATCCATGGTTTTTTCAGACTTAAAAAGAAATACCGAGTAGATGGAAGGTAAAGCTCTAGGTCTTCAGACTGATTTTTAGCACTCTTGGTAAAAGAGTGCTAATTTTTTGAGTTTTTGTCTTGACATTCTCTTCTAAGGGTGTATAATAGAATCATAAGTTAGCACTTGAGTGTGTCGAGTGCTAATCAATCAGACAGAGAGGAGTGATGAGATGGTTACAGAACGTCAGCAGGATATTCTAAATCTGATTATTGACATCTTTACCAAAACGCACGAACCTGTCGGATCCAAAGCCTTGCAAGAGTCTATTAACTCTAGCAGTGCAACCATTCGTAATGATATGGCGGCTTTAGAAAAGCAAGGGTTGCTTGAGAAGGCTCATACTTCAAGTGGTCGGATGCCAAGTGTTGCTGGTTTTCAGTACTATGTAAAACACTCACTGGATTTTGACCGACTAGCTGAAAATGAGGTTTATGAGATTGTCAAAGCCTTTGATCAGGAATTCTTCAAATTGGAGGATATTCTGCAAGAAGCTGCTAACCTACTGACAGACTTGAGTGGCTGTACGGTAGTAGCACTGGATGTTGAGCCCAGCAGGCAACGTTTGACAGCCTTTGATATCGTTGTTTTGGGGCAACATACAGCCTTGGCAGTATTTACCCTAGACGAGTCGCGAACGGTTACCAGTCAGTTTCTGATTCCAAGGAATTTCTTGCAGGAGGATTTGCTGAAACTGAAGAACATCATTCAGGAACGTTTCCTCGGCCACACCGTTCTAGATATTCACTACAAGATTCGGACGGAGATTCCGCAGATTATCCAGCGTTACTTTACAACGACGGATAATGTGATTGATCTCTTTGAACATATCTTTAAGGAAATGTTCAACGAAAACATTGTGGTGGCGGGCAAGGTTAATCTCTTGAATTTTGCCAATCTAGCAGCTTATCAGTTCTTTGATCAGCCGCAAAAGGTGGCTCTGGAGATTCGTGAGGGTCTGCATGAAGATCAGATGCAAAATGTCCGTGTTGCGGACAGTCAGGAATCCTGTTTAGCAGATCTAGCGGTGATTAGTAGCAAGTTCCTCATTCCTTATCGGGGAGTTGGAATTCTAGCCATTATCGGTCCGGTTAATCTGGATTATCAGCAACTAATCAACCAAGTCAATGTAGTCAATCGTGTTTTGACCATGAAGTTGACTGATTTTTACCGCTACCTCAGCAGTAATCATTACGAAGTACATTAAGATTGAAATCATTAAAGGAGGCGAAAATGGCCCAAGATATAAAAAATGAAGAAGTAGAAGAAGTCCAAGAAGAGGAAGTTGTAGAAACAGCTGAAGAAACAACTCCTGAGAAGTCTGAATTGGACTTGGCAAATGAACGTGCGGATGAGTTCGAAAATAAATACCTTCGCGCTCATGCAGAAATGCAAAATATCCAACGTCGTGCCAATGAAGAGCGTCAAAACTTGCAACGCTATCGTAGCCAGGATTTGGCAAAAGCGATTCTCCCTTCTTTGGACAACCTTGAGCGTGCACTCGCAGTTGAAGGTTTGACAGATGATGTCAAAAAAGGATTGGAAATGGTGCAAGAAAGCTTGATTCACGCTTTGAAAGAAGAAGGAATCGAAGAAATCACAGCTGACGGTGAATTTGACCATAACTACCATATGGCCATCCAAACTCTCCCAGCAGACGATGAACACCCAGCAGATACCATCGCCCAAGTTTTCCAAAAAGGCTACAAACTCCATGACCGCATCCTACGCCCAGCAATGGTGGTTGTCTACAACTAGGCAATTCTGACGGTTGCAACATATATAATAGAAAACTTGTCCGAAACGACAATAAACTATGAAGAAAGATTAAGAGGCAAGCCGGAGGCTTGCAAGGAAGATATTTCCCACCGTGGTGAAAGTTTCAGTAGCAAAAGCTACTGAAACAGGGGGATTTTTGAGACAATAGGCTCAAAAATAAGTGATGAAATCCCGAAGGGAGTTGCTCACGTCCCCACCACTTAAGGGAAATATCAAAAATAGAAAATTAACTAACAAGGAGAAAAACACATGTCTAAAATTATCGGTATTGACTTAGGTACAACAAACTCAGCAGTAGCAGTTCTTGAAGGAACTGAAAGCAAAATCATCGCAAACCCAGAAGGAAACCGTACAACTCCATCTGTAGTTTCATTCAAAAACGGAGAAATCATCGTTGGTGATGCTGCGAAACGTCAAGCAGTTACAAACCCAGATACAGTCATCTCTATCAAATCTAAAATGGGAACTTCTGAAAAAGTTTCTGCTAACGGAAAAGAATACACTCCACAAGAAATCTCAGCTATGATTCTTCAATACTTGAAAGGTTATGCTGAAGACTACCTTGGCGAAAAAGTAACGAAAGCAGTTATCACAGTTCCAGCTTACTTCAACGATGCTCAACGTCAAGCAACTAAAGACGCTGGTAAAATCGCTGGTCTTGAAGTAGAACGTATCGTCAACGAACCAACAGCAGCAGCTCTTGCTTACGGTTTGGACAAGACTGATAAAGAAGAAAAAATCTTGGTATTTGACCTTGGTGGTGGTACATTCGACGTTTCTATCCTTGAATTGGGTGACGGTGTCTTCGACGTATTGTCAACTGCAGGGGACAACAAACTTGGTGGTGACGACTTTGACCAAAAAATCATTGACCACTTGGTAGCAGAATTCAAAAAAGAAAACGGTATTGACTTGTCTACTGACAAGATGGCAATGCAACGTTTGAAAGATGCAGCTGAAAAAGCGAAGAAAGACCTTTCTGGTGTAACTTCAACTCAAATCAGCTTGCCATTTATCACTGCAGGTGAGGCTGGACCTCTTCACTTGGAAATGACTTTGACTCGTGCTAAATTTGACGATTTGACTCGTGACCTTGTAGAACGTACAAAAGTTCCAGTTCGTCAAGCCCTTTCAGATGCAGGTTTGAGCTTGTCAGAAATCGACGAAGTTATCCTTGTTGGTGGTTCAACTCGTATCCCTGCCGTTGTTGAAGCTGTTAAAGCTGAAACTGGTAAAGAACCAAACAAATCAGTAAACCCTGATGAAGTAGTTGCTATGGGTGCGGCTATCCAAGGTGGTGTGATTACTGGTGATGTCAAAGACGTTGTCCTTCTTGATGTAACACCATTGTCACTTGGTATCGAAACAATGGGTGGTGTCTTCACAAAACTCATCGACCGTAACACAACAATTCCAACATCTAAATCACAAGTCTTCTCAACTGCAGCAGACAACCAACCAGCCGTTGATATCCATGTTCTTCAAGGTGAACGCCCAATGGCAGCAGATAACAAGACTCTTGGACGTTTCCAATTGACTGATATCCCAGCTGCACCTCGTGGAATTCCTCAAATCGAAGTAACATTTGATATCGACAAGAACGGTATCGTGTCTGTTAAGGCTAAAGATCTTGGAACTCAAAAAGAACAAACTATTGTGATCCAATCAAACTCAGGTTTGACTGACGAAGAAATCGACCGCATGATGAAAGATGCAGAAGCAAACGCTGAAGCAGATAAGAAACGTAAAGAAGAAGTTGACCTTCGTAACGAAGTAGACCAAGCAATCTTTGCGACTGAAAAGACTATCAAGGAAACTGAAGGAAAAGGTTTCGACGCAGAACGTGACGCTGCCCAAGCTGCCCTTGATGACCTTAAGAAAGCGCAAGAAGACAACAACTTGGACGAAATGAAAGCAAAACTTGAAGCATTGAACGAAAAAGCTCAAGGACTTGCTGTTAAACTCTATGAACAAGCCGCAGCAGCCCAACAAGCTCAAGCAGGAGCAGAAGGCGCACAAGCAACAGGAAACGCAGGCGATGACGTCGTAGACGGAGAGTTTACTGAAAAGTAAGATGCAAAGCCCGTTAAAACCTCACAGTGAAAATAGGAAATCTGACGCAGAAACTTTAGTTTCTAGGAAGATTTGTCTTTTTCACCAAGAGGTTAGGGCGTGCTCGATTTAGCATTACTAGTTTGATTTTTAAAACTTGAACGTCTTAATGATAGGAAGAAATCCAGAGGTTGCAACCCAGCCTCTGTTTTTCGATAAAATAGAGGATGTTGCGTATGAAAAAAGTACTTTGTGTCATTTATCCTAATTTTTCTCTTTATGAGATAACCACTTTAACAAGTACTTTAGCTCTGTCTTTTTATATCACGATTGATTATGTAGCTTCTGAGAATTCGATGGTGGTCTCTGAGGATGGTTTGTCCTGTCAACCGACGAAAACATTGGATCAGATCCGTATAGAAGATTATTCTTGTGTGATTTTGCCAGGAATGGTAAATATAGGTCCTACTCTACAAGATGAGAAATTGATCTCGTTTTTGAGAAGTCTTAATGAGCAAGATATCCTAATTGCAGCCATTTCTTCAGCGCCCCTTTTATTGGCGAAAGCAGGCTTGTTGAACGACACGAAATTTACAGGTGGAATTTGGCAAAACTTCTTTGACTATTTTGAATTTCTTCCACGTGAGAATTTCCAACCGAAAGTTCTTGTCCAAGATAAACAAATCATTACGGCTATCGGTTTTGCACATCAAGAGTTTGCAAGAAAAGTGATTTTCGGTTTAGGGTTGGCAGAGAATACGGACAATTATTTTAAAGAACAGAACGAGTATGCTGAAGAGGATTTGATATTTACTCTATCAGATGAAGAGTTTAATCAAGTGAAGCAGAGTATAGAAAACAGCCTCTAAAGATTTACATGAAAATTATAGAAAGGAACAAAGAGTGTTCGTAACTGAACACGGGTTCCCAAATTTCTTACTCAATATAAAAGAAAGGAATTGAACCCGACCTAAATTCTCGGAAAAAAGATAAATCTGTCTAGGAGCATCGCTCCAGCGTCAGATTTCCTATTTTTCAGTCGAATTTTACGGTCTTGGTATCTTGTATGAACAATACTGAATTTTATGATCGTCTGGGGGTGTCAAAAAACGCTTCGGCAGACGAGATCAAAAAGGCTTATCGTAAGCTTTCAAAGAAATACCACCCAGATATCAACAAGGAGCCTGGTGCTGAGGAAAAATACAAGGAAGTTCAGGAAGCCTATGAGACTTTGAGTGACGACCAAAAACGGGCTGCCTATGACCAATACGGTGCTGCTGGAGCCAACGGTGGTTTTGGTGGAGCTGGTGGTTTCGGCGGTTTCGATGGGGCAGGAGGCTTCGGTGGTTTTGAAGATATCTTCTCAAGTTTCTTCGGCGGAGGCGGTGCTTCACGCAATCCAAATGCTCCTCGTCAGGGGGATGACCTCCAATACCGTGTGAATTTGACCTTTGAAGAAGCTATTTTTGGAGCTGAAAAAGAGGTTAAGTACAATCGTGAAGCAAGCTGTAGTACATGTAATGGCTCAGGTGCTAAGCCAGGAACAAGTCCAGTCACTTGTGGACGCTGTCATGGCGCTGGTGTTATTAACGTCGATACGCAGACTCCGCTTGGTATGATGCGTCGCCAAGTAACCTGTGATGTCTGTCATGGTCGCGGAAAAGAAATCAAAGATCCATGTACAACTTGTCACGGAACAGGTCATGAAAAACAAGCTCATAGCGTACATGTGAAAATCCCTGCTGGTGTGGAAACTGGTCAACAAATTCGCCTAGCTGGTCAGGGTGAAGCAGGCTTTAACGGTGGACCATACGGTGACTTGTATGTAGTAGTTTCTGTGGAAGCCAGCGATAAGTTTGAACGTGAAGGAACGACTATCTTCTACAGTCTCAACCTCAACTTTGTCCAAGCAGCTCTTGGTGACACAGTAGATATCCCAACTGTTCACGGTGATGTTGAATTGGTTATCCCAGAGGGAACTCAGACTGGTAAGAAATTCCGCCTACGTGGCAAGGGAGCACCGAGCCTCCGTGGCGGTGCAGTTGGTGACCAATACGTTACCGTTAATGTCGTAACACCGACAGGCTTGAACGAACGCCAAAAAGCAGCGCTTAAAGAATTCGCAGCTGCTGGTGATTTAAAAGTCAATCCAAAGAAAAAAGGCTTCTTTGACCATATTAAAGATGCCTTTGAAGGAGAATAAACAAAAAGAGCCGTCGAGCTCTTTTTGTCTTGTCTTTGAAGATTTAGCGTCGAAAAATCATTTTCCAGTTAGCCTATTATTTATACTTTTGCTTGAGCAAGCCAGCTGCATCCATATCTTGGATGAGTTGCTTGATTTCCGCTTCTTTACCAGGCTTAATAGTAACGGTATCAATATGGTTGATTGCAGAGTTATCCTGAATATCCACTAAAGTCAAGGCTTTTTCATAGAAAGCAATTCCCTTTTTTAGACTTTCCTGATCCTTCCAATTCATTCCTCTTTTTGTTTGGATATGACAACCTAAAATGGATTAAAGGAAAGTTGATAGCTCTTTTTACTTATCTTCGATTTCCTGTGTTTCTTTGATCACAGCTAGTCTAGTCTGGATATCCTTTTCCAAGACCTTAAACTTGTAAGTCAGGTCTTCTTGGTATTCTTTGATGAGTTCTTTTTGCTGGTCAATGATTTGTAGGCTGTTTTGGATAATATCTACATCGTCCTTGATAGCTTGAACGCGGTCAGTGGTATTCAAGACTTCATCGGTGATGGTTTGGCGATTTTTTGTGACTAGATAACTTCCGGCTGCAGCTCCTGCAAATAGCAGTAGGTTGGATAATTTCATGGCAACTCCTTAGGCATTTTTGATGGTTTCAGCGACTTGAGCAAGTTTGTCAAAGTCTGGTTCGTGGGCGATAAAATCAATCTTGAGGTCATCGTCCGCACTGTAGCGAGGCACGAGGTGAACGTGGGTATGAAAAACGGTTTGCCCTGCGATTTCTTCACAGTTGGCAATGATATTCATGCCAGCAGCCTTGGTAGCTTTCATGACTTTTTGAGCTACTTTTGGTACTTGGGCAAAGAGTTGGCTGGCGCTAGTAGCATCCATTTCCAAAAGATTGCGATAGTGTTCTTTTGGTACGACCAAGGTGTGTCCAGGTGTCACTTGAGAGATATCAAGAAAGGCAAGAACCTGCTCATCTTCATATACTTTTGAAGCAGGAATTTCCCCTGCGATGATTTTACAAAAAATGCAATCTGACATAAAATCTACCTCTACTGTATTGAATTTTGATATAATATAGCTACATTATACCAGATTTGGAGAAAATATGTTAGAAATAAAAAACCTGACAGGTGGCTATGTTCATGTCCCTGTCTTGAAAGATGTGTCTTTTACTGTTGAAAGTGGGCAGTTGGTCGGTCTGATTGGTCTCAATGGTGCTGGAAAATCGACGACTATTAATGAGATTATTGGTCTATTGACACCTTATAGCGGTTCGATCAATATCAATGGTTTGACTTTGCAAAAAGATGCGACTAACTACCGCAAGCAAATTGGCTACATTCCTGAGACGCCTAGTTTGTATGAGGAATTGACCCTCAGAGAGCATATCGAAACGGTTGCTATGGCTTATGGTATTGAGCAGAAAGTGGCTTTTGGGAGAGTGGAGCCTTTGCTAAAAATGTTCCGTCTGGACCAGAAATTAGACTGGTTCCCTGTTCATTTTTCAAAAGGGATGAAGCAGAAAGTCATGATTATCTGTGCTTTTGTGGTGGATCCGAGTCTTTTCATCGTGGATGAGCCTTTCCTTGGTCTTGATCCGCTGGCTATTGCGGACTTGATTCAGCTTTTGGAAGTGGAAAAGCAAAAGGGTAAGTCCATTCTCATGAGTACCCACGTGCTGGATTCGGCGGAGAAGATGTGTGATGCCTTTGTCATTCTCCACAAGGGAGAGGTGCGTGCCAAGGGAAATCTCCTGCAACTGCGCGAAGCCTTTGATATGCCTGAGGCTAGTTTGAATGATATTTACTTGGCTCTGACCAAAGAGGAGGAGCTATGAAAGACTTGTTTTTAAAGAGAAAGCAGGCTTTTCGTAAGGAGTGTGTCGGTTATCTGCGCTATGTTCTCAATGACCACTTTGTCTTGTTCCTGCTTGTCCTGCTGGGCTTTCTAGCCTTCCAGTACAGTCAAGTCTTGCAACATTTTCCTGAAAATCATTGGCCTATCCTTTTGTTTGTAGGTATTACCTCTGTTTTGCTTTTGCTTTGGGGTGGGATTGCCACTTATATGGAGGCACCTGACAAGCTCTTTCTCTTGGTTGGAGAAGAGGATATCAAGCTCCACCTCAATCGTCAAACTGGCATTTCTCTAGCCTTTTGGCTCTTTGTCCAGACCCTTTTCTTGCTGTTATTTGCGCCCTTATTTTTAGCCATGGGTTATGGCTTACCTGTTTTTCTGGTCTATGTGCTTTTATTGGGGGTAGGAAAATATTTCCTCTTTCGTCAAAAGGCCAGCAAGTTTTTTACTGAAACTGGACTGGACTGGGACTATATTATTTCCCAAGAAAGTAAGCGTAAGCAAGTCTTGCTTCGTTTCTTTGCCCTCTTTACGCAGGTCAAGGGAATTTCAAACAGCGTCAAGCGTCGTGCCTATCTGGACTTTATCCTAAAGACTGTTCAGAAGATGCCTGGGAAGATTTGGCAAAATCTCTATCTGCGTTCTTATTTGCGAAATGGAGATCTCTTTGCCCTCAGTCTCCGTCTGCTCTTGCTTTCCTTGCTGGCGCAGGTTTTTATCGAGCAAGCTTGGATTGCGACAGCAGTTGTGGTTCTCTTTAACTACCTCCTGCTCTTCCAGTTACTGGCCCTCTATCATGCCTTTGACTACCAGTATTTGACCCAACTCTTTCCACTTGACAAGGGGCAAAAGGAAAAAGGCTTGCAGGCAGTGGTCAGAGGATTGACCAGTTTGGTCTTAGTAGTGGAATTAGTTGTTGGGTTGATTACCTTCCAAGAAAAACTAGCCCTTCTAGCCTTACTGGGAGCTGGTTTGGTTTTACTAGTCTTGTACCTACCTTATCAGGTCAAACGTCAGATGCAGGACTAACATTGTCTATATGACACTAAAAAAGAAGTTGAGTTCAGTTTGTCTCAGCTTCTTTTATTTTCTACAAGAGAATGGTTGGACCGTAGAGACTCAACTTGGTCTTGACTTGGTCAAAGTGGAAGCGGTCATAGGCCCGCCAAGCGGCGCGAGTTGGAGCATCTGGATCAAGAGCGCTGAGTCCCATGAGAAGACTGGAAGTCTGGTAAAATTTTTCCAGTTCAATCAAGACTCGATTATCCACTGTTTCAGCCTTGGCTAGAAAGCCAAGAATAGAGTTTAATTGCTCCTGAAAGCGGACGTCGTCAGCGGTTGCCTGTTTGCATGCTTGATAGGCTTTGTTTAAGTCAGTAATCAAAGTCTGAGCTCTTTTGATAGGGTCTGCATCTGTCATGAGAATTCCTCCTTTAATCTGGGTGCCAGTCTTACTTCTAGCAATTGTATTTTGATACTGTCAGTTTATCACTTTTATCTCCTTTTTCACCTTCAAATCTTTAATTGTCCTTGAAATTTCCTGAATGGTACTGTTAAGATTTTATGATAAAATAGTTGTAAGCTCATCATGATGTTGTAGAAAAATAGTCCTTTTAGGAGTTTTCAAAGACTGTTTAGGATTGGGTGGGCTTGTGTTAGACCTTTTCTGTTATTCTTTTCTTAGGAGGAGAATCCAATGAAACATATGATTATTCAGACACAGAAAACAGTCTATAAAGTAAACGTCGACGATATCTACTATATCCAAGCACATCCAACTAAAGCCCATACCGTACAGATTGTTACAGAAGAGGCTAGTTTTAATATGGTTCAAAATTTAAGTAATCTTGAGAACCAATATGGAGAAACCTTGATGAGGTGTCATCGAAATTGTTTGGTCAATCTTGATAAAGTAAAATCGATTGATTTTCAAGAAAGAATCCTTTTTCTTGGAGAAGAAGGTCAATACGCTGTCAAGTATGCTAGACGTCGCTATAGAGAAATTCGTCAAAAATGGTTGAAACAAGGAGAGTAAGAAGATGAGAATATTTGTTTTAGAAGATGATTTTTCCCAACAAGCTAGAATTGAAACGACAATTGAGAAACTTTTGAAAGAACATCATATCACTCCCAGCTCTTTTGAGGTCTTTGGCAAGCCAGACCAACTGCTGGCAGAGGTGCATGAGAAGGGGGCGCATCAGCTATTCTTTTTGGATATTGAGATTCGAAATGAGGAGATGAAGGGGCTAGAAGTGGCTAGAAAGATTCGGGATCGGGATCCTTATGCCCTGATTGTCTTTGTGACGACTCACTCGGAGTTTATGCCCCTGTCCTTTCGCTACCAAGTGTCTGCTTTGGACTACATTGATAAGGCCTTGTCGGCAGAGGAGTTTGAATCTCGTATCGAAACAGCCCTTCTCTATGCCAATAGTCAAGACAGTAAAAGTCTGGCGGAAGATTGCTTTTATTTTAAATCAAAATTTGCCCAATTCCAGTATCCTTTTAAAGAGGTTTACTATCTCGAAACGTCGCCCAGAGCCCATCGTGTTATTCTCTATACCAAGACGGACAGGCTGGAATTTACAGCGAGTTTAGAGGAGGTTTTCAAGCAGGAGCCTCGTCTCTTGCAGTGCCACCGCTCTTTTCTCATCAATCCTGCAAATGTGGTTCGTTTGGATAAGAAAGAAAAACTCCTTTTCTTTCCCAATGGTGGAAGTTGTCTAATCGCGCGTTATAAGGTCAGGGAAGTGTCTGAGGCTATCAATAACTTGCATTGAGCTAGGAGAGTTTATGAATATTGCTTGGATATTATTGTATACACTTGTTACTCATGGACTAGAAATTGTCATTTTCTTTAAGGTGGATGGAATTGGTCTCACTTTTGAGAGGATTTTTAAAGCCTTTCTTTTTAAGATACTGTTGGCCTTTGTTTTTTTAATGATTGGCTATATGGTAGGAGATAGTTTCCTATTTTATTTTATGGAACCCTTGTACGGTATAGGTTTGTCTTTCTTACTGTTAAGAGGGCTTCCTAAAAAACTCCTCTTCTTTTATGGTCTCTTTCCAATGATATTGGTGAATCTCTTTTATAGAGGGGTCTCCTATTTTGTGCTTCCATTTTTGGGACAAGGGCAAGTATATGATGACTACTCATTTGCTTGGTTATGTATAATAATTTTCAATTTCTTCATTTCCCTAGCCTTTTTGAAATGGTTGAACTATGATTTCACTAACTTGAGAAGGGAGATTCTAGATAAAGCTTTTCAAAAGTCTCTGACTAAGATTAACTGGATAATGGGAGCCTACTATTTGGTGATACAAACTCTGTCTTACTTTGAATATGAACAAGGTATTCAATCAAAGACTGTGCGCCATCTGATCCTAGTGTTTTACTTGGTCTTTTTTATGGGGATTATCAAGAAATTGGATACCTATTTGAAGGAAAAACTCCATGAGAGATTGGACCAAGAGCAGGCCTTGCGCTACAGAGATATGGAACGCTATAGTCGGCATATAGAGGAGCTTTATAAGGAAGTCCGGAGTTTTCGGCATGATTATAGCAACCTCTTGACCAGCTTACGTCTGGGCATTGAAGAGGAGGATATGGAGCAGATAAAAGAGGTCTACGACTCGGTCTTAAAGGATTCCAGTGAGAAATTGCAGGACAATAAATATGACCTTGGACGATTGGTGAATATTCGTGATAAAGCCCTCAAAAGTCTTCTAGCAGGGAAATTTCTAAAAGCTAGAGATAAGAAGATTGTATTTAATGTCGAAGTTCCTGAGGAGATTCAGGTTGAGGGGATGAGCCTACTTGATTTTCTAACCATTGTGTCTATCCTTTGTGACAACGCTATTGAAGCCAGTGCAGAGGCTAGTCAACCTCATGTTTCAATCGCCTTTTTAAAAAATGGAGCACAGGAGACCTTTATCATTGAAAATTCCATTAAAGAAGAGGGCATAGATATTTCTGAGATTTTCTCCTTTGGAGCCAGTTCTAAAGGGGAGGAGAGAGGAGTTGGTCTCTATACCGTCATGAAAATTGTGGAAAGCCATCCCAATACCAGTCTAAATACCACCTGCCAAAATCAAATCTTTCGTCAAGTTTTAACGGTTCACTCGATGTCAGTTGATGATTAGAAGACTTGTGTAAAGAAGTATTGCCTGTAGTCATCAATTAAAATGCCATAGTATATGAGGTATCCTATATGAATAAGAAATCCTTTTTTATCATCTGTTCTACGTTGATTATAGCATCGAACCTTCTCATGATTTCTGTGGTAAACAAGGGAGAAGAAACGGGGAGCAATCTGTTTGTGATTGCTATAGTCTGTGTTATGTTACCATCATTTTTATATGCAGTTGAAAATCAACTGACTTCATTGGTAAGAGTAGAATCAATACTCCTGATTCAGCTGACAGTTATATCCCTACTCCGTCTTATCAACAGAATAGGGAGGACGCCTGAAATCCTCAACATTATCATTACCCTTATCGCTTTGGCAAGTGGGACAGCTGCTATCCTTGTTGCAATCATGAGAATCTATGAGAACAGACGGAAGTAAGGGTGAATAGTTTTCGATTTTGTATTTTCACATTGTTAAGTTTCCATAGGGCAAGTATGTTTTTCATGCTTGCTTTTTTTATTTTTAACAATTCAAGATGTTTTGATGACCATTTATGATTTGGATGGAAAATTTTAAAAAATAGTAGTATACTAACCTTATTAAAGTTGTAACAGGACGAAAGTAAAAAGAGGTATTCCTCGTGAATGTAAAAACAATGTTACAATTGGATATTACGGTTGCTTAAAGGCTTGAGCTTGTATGTAGAAGAGCTGTACTTGGAGGTAATTATGGATTTCAAAAGTTTTCTTATTGTTTTTGTTGTTGGTATGTTTGTTTCTTTTATTACTTCTTTAATTAGGGAAAAATTTTTAAAATCTCCAAAGAAGAATAAAGATAGATCTAATTAGATAAAGAGATTTTTTATCGCTAGTTTAATCTACAGGGGAGTTTCTTTAATATTGTTTCGCCTGTCAAAATGATATGTGATAGCAGGATAAAAAATCTACAAATTAAGTTGGTATCAATACGGTGTAAAGGGCAAGTATGTTTTTCATGCTTGCTTTTTTAATTTTTTACAATTCAAGATGTTTTGATGACCATTTGTGATTTGAGTGTTCCAAGGATAAAACGAGTGCTATACTAGCAGTGTAAAGATTGTAGCTCAACTAAGATAAAGTACACATTTAGGAGGAAATTGTATGAAGAAAAAAATACTGATCATTTTCGTTCTGTATCTGATTATGTCCACCTTTCTTTATCCGCTTAGGGAGAGTATTTGGTATCATCTATTTTATACCATAGCCTATATGATTGCGGTTGCGATCTATTTTGCTTTAACTAAAAAGAAAGGAGAAAAGAAATGAAAACTTTTCTTGCTAAAAAACGGAACATCTTCCTTATGAGATTGTTCCTAGGTCAATTGCCCTTGCTTGTCTCCACTTATCTATTTCTATCTCGTCAGTTTTTAAATTTTTCCTTGGTTTTCCAATTTCTTTTAGTGGTTATTAACTTGGCTTCGATTTTGGTTACTGTTTACCTCACTAGAGAAATGAGGATAAGAGAGTTTGAAGATGATGATTTGGTTAGTCCTAGAACCAATCAACTCATGTTCATCGGCTTGACAGGTTTTATGTCTATTATTTGTTTGTATAGAGGTGTCACAGCAGGAGAATCTTACCAACAACTAATTGCCTATATTGGCGCTATTCTCTGCTTGATTATTATGCTTCTACTCATTTGGGGCTTGAAGTATTATAAAAAGTAGGGGCTAATGAAGTTTTTGTTATGAATACAAAAACGATGTCACAATTTGAAATGATGGATACTGAGATGCTTGCGAAAGTTGAAGGAGGTTTCGGAGGTTGGGGAGATATGGTTGCTGGTTTATTGGGTGGGCTAGCACCTTCTCCAACTTTGGATCAATTAAATGGTAAGTGGCCTATTATACATTTTTCAAAACCATGTGGTCCTTATGGTATAGGGGGAACTCCAAACTCATGTAATGGTATTTAAAAAGGATTGAAGCTATGAAGGCAAAATATGGGAATCAAATTGTTGATGTTTGGGAAATTGGTCAAGCAACTCCTAAACCAAGTTGGGTAGAGGAAGCTTTTCAAAAAAATTATATGGTTTGGTTGGATAATCATGTGCGCATTCTAATGGCAGGTCTTAACACTTCTCTCGAAACGAATATCAAGTTTGGTCTAGTTGGAACAGTTGGAGGAGGATTTGCTGGTTATGGAATGTATGTTCTTGGTTATCCAGGTGATTATATAGATATCACCAATCATAGAGTTGTTTCTGCTAAAACATTTCACAAAAGTTATCAAATTTTAGAAAATGATTAGATATCATTTAATTGTAATGGAGAAAGCAATGAAAAAAATATTTTTTAAAAAACGGAACATCTTCCTTGCGAGATTGTTCTTAGGTCAGTTGCCCTTACTTGTCTCTACTTATCTGTTTCTATCTCGTCAGTTTTTAAATTTTTCCGTAGTTCTCCAATTTCTTTTAGTGGTTATTAACTTGGCTTCTATTTTGGTCACTGTTTACCTCACTAGAGAAATGAGGATAAGAAAGTTTGAAGATGATGATTTGGTTAGTCCTAGAACCAATCAACTCATGTATATCGGCTTGACAGGTTTTATGTCTATTATTTGTTTGTATAGAGGTGTCACAGCAGGAGAATTCTATCAACAACTAATCGCATATATTGGTGCTGTTCTCTGCTTGCTTATCATGCTTCTACTCATTTGGGGTTTGAAGTATTATAAAAAGTAGAGGAAGGGTTTTCTTCTTAGTCTGGGACTAGTCTAAAGACTGGCAGGAGGAGGTTATCATGTATAAACACTTATTTTTCCTAGATTCAAAAACCTTAGACTGGTTGACACCTTATATTCTGGTCTTGGCTTCTGACACCATTGCTTTTAATGTTTTTGTGCTAACCTTTGTATCTGTGGTGGTCTTTAATTCCCTAAATTCCATGCTGGCTTTAATGGTTATCTTCTTAGGGTGGGGTTATGTGATCGGATTTTGGTTACTAAAATGGTTTGTTTTGGAAAGGCTAGAACTAAAGAATGACGTGTAGGAAGTCTGTTTGGTGAGGAGGATAATTTTATGAAGTTTTTTGATAAATTTCATGCCTTTTGTTTTGGATTTTTAGTACTACTAATCGTCATTACAGTTCCTTATACGATTAACCATGGGGACTTTTTTCAAAATGAATCTGAATTGATTATTGTAAGTCTTCTTGTAACATCGCTGAGTGTTACTTATGCTAGAAAGTTTGAAATGGTTTCTTTTGGGATGTTAAGCAAGAAACAACTTTTGCTTTTCATTGCAATCTTTTTTCTAAGCGTTCTTGAGACGCTAGTTTATATTCATTTCTTCGCTGTTTCTTCTGGCGCAGGAGTTCAACACTTGGCGGAAGTCAGCAGAGGAATTTCCCTGTCTTTGATTTTGACTTCCTCAGTTTTTGGACCCATCCAGGAGGAACTCATTTTCAGAGGACTTCTTCAAGGTGCGGTTTTTGACAATTCTTGGTTAGGGATTGTACTGACTTCCTCTCTCTTTTCTTTTATGCATGGACCTTCTAATGTCCCTTCGTTTATTTTTTATCTACTTGGGGGCTTGTTACTGGGCTTTGCTTATAAAAAGAGCCAAAACCTATGGGTTTCTACTCTAGTTCACATGTTTTACAATGCTTGGCCACTCTTATATTATTTATAAAAATTATGAAAGGTAAGTAGAAGACGGTGCTTACCTTTTTCTTTCTATAATGATACCCAAGCCACCCCAGAGGCTTTTCTTTGAGAATCGGGCGTGGAGCGGTTGACGAATAGGCCAAAAACTAGTAGAATAGTAAGGAAACTTTATACGGAGGAAAGAAATGGATTTGGGTGATAATGAGCTAACACTGACTCCCATACCTGGGAAAAGTGGCAAGGCTTATATGGGTAGCTATCCTGATGGGAAGCGTATCTTTGTAAAAATGAACACCTCTCCAATCCTACCTGGTCTAGCTAGAGAACAAATTGCTCCACAATTATTATGGAGTCGCCGTTTGGCAGATGGGCGTGATATGTGTGCTCAAGAATGGTTGACAGGCAAAATATTGACCCCTTATGATATGAATCGTAAACAAATCGTCAATATTTTAACCCGTCTTCATCGCTCACGTCCGTTGATGACACAGTTGAGTCGTTTGGGGTATGCCATGGAAACACCTGTAGATTTACTGCAGTCTTGGCAGGAAACGGCTCCAGATGCTTTGCGTAAAAATCATTTTATCAGTGAAGTGATGGCTGATTTACGTCAGACTATTCCAGGATTTAGAGAGGACCATGCGACCATTGTCCATGGAGATGTACGACATAGTAATTGGATTGAGACAGACAGTGGCTTGATTTATTTGGTGGATTGGGATTCGGTTCGCTTGACCGACCGCATGTTTGATGTGGCCCACATGCTCTGCCATTATATTCCAGAACATCAGTGGAAGGAATGGTTGACCTACTACGGTTACAAGTACAATCAAACGGTATTAAATAAATTGTATTGGTACGGTCAATTGTCTTATTTGAGCCAGATTTCCAAGTATTATATGAACCAAGATTTAGAAAATGTCAATCGGGAGATCCATGGCTTGCGTCACTTCCGAGACAAGTATGGAAAGAGAAGATGAGAGTTAGAAATCGTAAAGGGGCGACAGAATTACTAGAGGCAAATCCCCAGTATGTGGTCCTCAATCCCTTGGAAGCCAAGGGAAAATGGCGGGACTTGTTTGGCAATGACAACCCCATTCATGTGGAAGTTGGAAGTGGAAAGGGAGCCTTTGTTTCAGGTATGGCTAAGCAAAACCCTGACATCAACTATATCGGGATTGATATTCAAAAGTCTGTTTTGAGCTACGCTTTGGACAAGGTGCTTGAAGTTGGAGTACCGAACATTAAGCTCTTGTGGGTAGATGGTTCTGACTTGACTGACTACTTTGAAGACGGTGAGATTGATCGCTTGTATCTGAATTTTTCAGATCCATGGCCTAAAAAACGCCATGAAAAGCGTCGTTTGACCTACAAGACCTTCTTGGATACCTTCAAACGTATCTTGCCTGAAAATGGAGAAATTCATTTTAAGACGGATAACCGTGGCTTGTTTGAGTACAGCCTAGTGAGCTTTTCTCAATATGGCATGAAGCTCAATGGTGTCTGGCTAGATTTACATGCCAGTGATTTTGAAGGCAATGTCATGACAGAATACGAGCAAAAATTCTCCAACAAGGGGCAAGTTATCTACCGAGTTGAGGCAGAATTTTAAGAAATAGCCTAAAATCAGGCTGTATAAGTGCTTTTGCTTTACATAAGTTGGCAAACGTGCTATACTAAGAGCAAGAATATGAAAAGTGAGGCGGGGAAATATCTTCGCCTCTTGCTTATGAGGAGGTGGACGCAATCGCAACAATCGTAGAATTAGTCAGAGAAGTTGTAGAACCTGTCATAGAAGCTCCTTTCGAACTCGTGGATATCGAGTATGGAAAGATTGGCAGTGACATGATTCTCAGTATTTTTGTAGATAAACCTGAAGGAATTACCTTGAACGACACGGCGGACTTGACAGAAATAATCAGTCCTGTCCTAGACACTATCAAGCCAGATCCCTTCCCAGAACAATATTTCCTAGAAATCACCAGTCCAGGCTTGGAACGTCCTTTGAAAACCAAGGATGCCGTCGCTGGAGCGGTTGGGAAATACATCCATGTCGGGCTCTACCAAGCCATCGATAAGCAAAAGGTCTTTGAAGGAACCTTGTTGGCCTTTGAAGAGGATGAGTTGACCATGGAATATATGGACAAGACGCGTAAGAAAACTGTCCAAATTCCATACAGTTTGGTATCAAAAGCACGTTTAGCGGTTAAATTATAGAAAAAGAAAGGATAGCTTTTGAGGATTCAAAAGTGAAGAAAACATGAGTAAAGAAATGCTAGAGGCCTTCCGCATTTTGGAAGAAGACAAGGGAATCAAAAAAGAAGACATCATCGACGCAGTAGTAGAGTCGCTTCGTTCCGCTTATCGCAGACGCTATGGTCAATCTGATAGCGTAGCTATTGACTTTAACGAAAAAACAGGTGACTTTACAGTTTATACTGTCCGTGAAGTGGTTGATGAAGTATTTGATAGCCGTTTGGAAATCAGCTTGAAAGATGCTCTTGCCATTAATTCAGCCTATGAACTTGGTGACAAAATCAAGTTTGAAGAAGCACCTGCTGAGTTTGGTCGTGTAGCAGCCCAATCTGCCAAACAAACCATCATGGAAAAAATGCGCAAGCAAACACGTGCCATCACTTACAATACTTATAAAGAACATGAACAAGAAATTATGTCTGGTACTGTAGAACGCTTTGACAACCGCTTCATCTATGTCAACCTTGGTAGCATTGAAGCCCAATTGTCAAAACAAGACCAAATTCCTGGTGAAGTTTTTGCTTCTCATGATCGTATTGAAGTTTACGTCTACAAGGTTGAAGACAACCCTCGTGGTGTCAACGTCTTTGTTAGCCGTAGCCATCCAGAAATGATCAAACGCTTGATGGAGCAAGAAATTCCAGAAGTTTATGATGGAACTGTTGAAATCATGAGCGTGGCCCGTGAAGCAGGTGACCGTACGAAGGTTGCAGTTCGTAGTCATAATCCAAACGTGGATGCTATCGGAACAATCGTTGGACGTGGTGGAGCGAATATTAAGAAGATTACCAGCAAATTCCACCCAGCTCGTTACGATGCCAAGAGCGACCGTATGGTACCAATCGAAGAAAATATCGATGTTATCGAGTGGGTAGCAGATCCAGCTGAATTTATCTACAATGCCATTGCTCCTGCTGAAGTTGACCAAGTTATCTTTGATGAAAACGACAGCAAACGTGCCTTGGTGGTTGTTCCTGATAACAAGCTTTCTCTTGCAATCGGTCGTCGTGGGCAAAACGTTCGCTTGGCAGCTCACTTGACTGGTTACCGTATCGATATCAAGTCTGCTAGCGAATTTGAAGCCATGGAAGAAGCTGCTTCGGTAGATTTGGAAGCAGAAAACGATACTGTAGAAGAATAAAAGCTGCTAGAGGAGGGAAAGATGAAAACGAGAAAAATCCCTTTGCGCAAGTCTGTTGTGTCCAATGAAGTGATTGATAAGCGTGATTTGCTCCGCATTGTCAAGAACAAAGAAGGACAAGTCTTTATCGATCCGACAGGCAAGGCCAATGGCCGCGGCGCTTATATCAAGCTAGACAATAAAGAAGCCATAGAGGCTAAAAAGAAGAAGGTCTTTAACCGTAGCTTTGACATGGAAGTAGAAGAAAGCTTTTATGACGAGTTGATCGCTTATGTGGATCACAAAGTGAAAAGAAGAGAGTTAGGACTTGAATAAGCAAAAGATAAGCAATCTCTTGGGACTTGCTCAGAGAGCAGGGCGGATTATATCGGGTGAAGAATTGGTGGTCAAGGCCATTCAAGATGGCAAGGCCAAGTTGGTCTTTCTAGCCCATGATGCTGGACCCAATCTGACCAAGAAGATTCAAGATAAAAGTCATTATTATCAAGTAGAAATTGTAACCGTGTTTTCAACACTGGAATTAAGCATAGCAGTCGGAAAATCGAGAAAGGTTTTGGCTGTAACAGATGCTGGATTTACAAAGAAAATGAGGTCTCTTATGGAATAGAAGAGGAGGACATGATTTGTCTAAGAAAAGATTGTACGAAATCGCAAAAGAACTTGGAAAAGAAAGTAAAGAAGTTGTAGCGCGTGCAAAAGAGTTGGGCTTGGATGTGAAAAGCCACTCATCAAGTGTGGAAGAAGCTGTCGCTGCAAAAATCGCTGCCAGCTTTAAGCCTGCAGCTGCTCCGAAAGCAGAAGCAAAACCTGCAACACCAAAAGCAAGTGTAGAAAAGAAAGCCGGAAAATCTGAGCCAGCTAAACCAGCTGTAGCTAAGGAAGAGGCAAAACCTGCTGAGCCAGTCGCTCCGAAGGCCGAAAAAGTAGCAGCTAAACCGCAAAGCCGTAATTTTAAGGCTGAGCGTGAAGCCCGTGCCAAAGAGCAGGCAGAACGACGCAAGCAAAACAAGGGCAATAACCGTGACCAACAACAAAACGGAAACCGTCAGAAAAACGACGGCCGTAATGGTGGAAAACAAGGTCAAGGCAAGCGCGATAATCGTCGTTTTAACGACCAAGCTAAGAAACAGCAAGGTCAGCAAAATCGTGGCAATGAGCGCCGTCAGCAACAAGACTTCCAGCCAAAACAAGCTGGACCACGTGTTGACTTTAAGGCCCGTGCAGCAGCCCTAAAAGCAGAACAAAATGCAGAATATGCCCGTTCAAGTGAGGAACGTTTCAAGCAGACTCAGGCTGCCAAAGAAGCCTTGGCCCAAGCTAATAAACGCAAGGAGCCAGAGGAAATCTTTGAAGAAGTTGCTAAGTTAGCTGAACAAGCGCAACAAGTTCAAGCAGTGGTTGAACCAGCTCCTGTAGCTAAAGAAGCACCAGTGGATACACGTCGTAAAAAACAAGCTCGACCAGACAAAGAACGTGATGATTATGATCACGAAGAAGATGGTCCTAGAAAACAACAAAAGAATCGAAGTAGTCAAAATCAAGTGAGAAATCAAAGAAATAGTAATTGGAATAACAACAAAAAGAACAAAAAAGGCAATAACAAGAACAACCGCAATCAGGCTCCAAAACCTGTTACAGAACGTAAATTCCATGAATTGCCAACAGAATTTGAATATACAGATGGTATGACTGTTGCGGAAATCGCAAAACGTATCAAACGTGAACCAGCTGAAATCGTTAAGAAACTCTTTATGATGGGTGTCATGGCCACACAAAACCAATCCTTGGATGGGGAAACAATTGAACTCCTCATGGTGGATTATGGTATTGAAGCCAAACAAAAAGTTGAAGTGGATAATGCCGACATCGAACGTTTCTTTGTCGAAGATGGTTATCTCAATGAAGATGAATTAGTTGAGCGTCCACCAGTTGTAACTATCATGGGACACGTTGACCACGGTAAAACAACACTCCTAGATACCCTTCGTAACTCTCGTGTTGCGACAGGTGAAGCAGGTGGTATCACTCAGCATATTGGTGCCTACCAAATCGTGGAAAATGGCAAGAAGATTACCTTCCTTGATACACCAGGACACGCGGCCTTTACATCTATGCGTGCACGTGGTGCTTCTGTTACCGATATTACTATCTTGGTCGTAGCAGCAGATGACGGGGTTATGCCTCAGACTATCGAAGCCATTAACCACTCAAAAGCGGCCAACGTTCCAATCATCGTAGCCATTAACAAGATTGATAAACCAGGTGCCAACCCAGAACGCGTTATTGGTGAATTGGCAGAGCATGGAGTTATGTCAACTGCTTGGGGTGGAGATTCTGAATTTGTTGAAATTTCGGCTAAATTCAACCAAAACATCGAAGAATTGTTGGAAACAGTCCTTCTTGTGGCTGAAATCCAAGAACTTAAGGCAGACCCAACAGTTCGTGCGATTGGTACAGTTATCGAAGCTCGCTTGGATAAAGGAAAAGGTGCGGTAGCAACCCTTCTTGTTCAACAAGGTACCTTGAATGTTCAAGACCCAATCGTTGTCGGAAATACCTTCGGTCGTGTCCGTGCTATGACCAACGACCTTGGTCGTCGTGTTAAGGTAGCAGGTCCATCAACACCAGTTTCAATCACAGGTTTGAACGAAGCGCCAATGGCAGGTGACCACTTTGCTGTCTACGAAGATGAAAAATCTGCGCGTGCAGCTGGTGAAGAGCGTGCCAAACGTGCCCTCATGAAACAACGTCAAGCTACCCAACGTGTCAGCCTTGAAAACCTCTTTGATACCCTTAAAGCTGGTGAACTCAAGTCTGTTAACGTTATCATCAAGGCCGATGTACAAGGTTCTGTTGAAGCCCTTTCTGCCTCACTTCAAAAGATTGACGTGGAAGGTGTCAAAGTGACCATCGTCCACTCAGCGGTCGGTGCCATCAACGAATCAGACGTGACCCTTGCCGAAGCTTCAAATGCCTTTATCGTTGGTTTCAACGTACGTCCTACACCACAAGCTCGTCAACAAGCAGAAGCTGACGATGTGGAAATCCGTCTCCACAGCATTATCTACAAGGTTATCGAAGAGATGGAAGAAGCTATGAAAGGGATGCTTGATCCAGAATTCGAAGAAAAAGTTATCGGTGAAGCAGTTATTCGTGAAACCTTCAAGGTGTCTAAAGTGGGAACTATCGGTGGATTCATGGTTATCAACGGTAAGGTTACCCGTGACTCTAAAGTTCGTGTTATCCGTGACGGTGTCGTTATCTATGACGGCGAACTCGCAAGCTTGAAACACTACAAAGACGACGTCAAAGAAGTTACAAACGGCCGTGAAGGTGGATTGATGATTGATGGCTACAATGATATCAAGATGGATGATGTGATTGAGGCTTATGTCATGGAAGAAATCAAGAGATAAGATTTTTGCTCCTTTCTTAGGTGGGGAGGGACGCAAGCAAACCGATGGTTTCATTGCTTATTTTTGAGCCTAGGGTCTCAAAAATCCCCTGTGATGAGACTGATAAATCAGTTCCATCACTTTCACCACGGCGAAAGAAGCAGATGATTTCAAATTGAACTTCGTTTCAATTTGAAATGAAAATCAAGAAGTTTAAAAATAGCTAGGTCTGCTGGCCTAGCTTTTGGTTCAAAGTAGAGAAAGGAATATCATGGCAAATCATTTCCGTACGGACCGTGTGGGCATGGAAATCAAGCGTGAAGTCAATGAGATTTTGCAAAAGAAAGTCCGTGATCCGCGTGTCCAAGGTGTGACCATCACAGATGTTCAGATGCTAGGTGACTTGTCTGTTGCCAAGGTTTACTACACCATTTTGAGTAACCTTGCTTCAGATAATCAAAAAGCTCAAATCGGGCTTGAAAAAGCAACTGGGACCATCAAACGTGAACTTGGTCGCAATTTGAAATTGTACAAAATCCCAGATTTGACCTTCGTCAAAGACGAGTCCATCGAGTATGGAAACAAGATTGACGAGATGCTACGCAATCTGGATAAGAACTAAGAAGAGGGGGAACCCTCTTTTTTGGTGGAGGAAAAGTCAATAAAACATGCTGGCAGAATCTTTCCAGAGTTAAACATTATTAAAAAGCTTTATAAAATTCAACTTATATGATGTTATAGGGATTAGAAAGAGTAAATTTCACAGAAATGGTCAGTAAGACTGGTATCGTCAATATTTTAAAGTGTAGTTAAACGAGGGAAGATAATATGGGCCTTATAAAAACTCTAGCTAAAACTTACGGGAATTACTTTTTGATCATGCAAGGTATAAAAGTAATGAAAACGATAAAGAAAGATGATAATGCCGTTGTTGGCTTTGGTAAATTATTTGTTGCAGATAAGCTAATGGATACGGATCAATGGTTAATTAAGCCAGAGGATAGAAAATGAAATTTTTTTGGGCACTTCTTGCCATTATTTTTATCAAACCGATTATTGGGATTTTGAAATTCTTTTGGATGATCATCTCTTTTGCGGTCCAATTGCTGTTTTACAAGCTATTATTTAAAATATTGGATTGGCTCTTTAAACTTATTTAGGTCGTAATTCAAGTCGCAGATAACTAGCAGGAACTCCACTGCTAGTTTTTTAATCTCTTTCCTTGTGGTATAATAAAAGCAGTAAAATCATTTTAGAACATTCAATGGAGGTCGTCATGGACAATATCATCGATGTGTCAATTCCTGTTGCAGAAGTGGTGGACAAGCATCCAGAAGTCTTAGAGATTCTAGTGGAGTTGGGTTTTAAACCCCTTGCTAATCCCTTAATGCGTAATACAGTTGGTCGTAAAGTATCACTCAAACAGGGTTCTAAGCTTGAAGGAACTCCTATGGACAAGATTGTCCGCACGCTGGAAGCAAACGGCTACGATGTGATTGGATTAGACTAATGGCAGATGAACGGATTCATGTCCTGCGGGATATTTTGTTAGAATTGCACAATGGTGCCTCTCCTGAGTCGGTTCAGGAGCGTTTTGATGCGACTTTTGCAGGTGTCTCAGCCATAGAGATTTCCCTCATGGAGCACGAGCTGATGAACTCAGACTCAGGTGTCACCTTTGAAGATGTCATGGAACTCTGTGATGTCCATGCCAATCTTTTTAAAAATGCTATTAAAGGTGTCGAAGTAGAGGATACCGAGCATCCAGGTCACCCAGTTCGGGTCTTCAAAGAAGAAAATCTGGCCCTCCGTGCGGCCTTGATTCGCATTCGGAGATTGTTAGATACTTATGAATCTATGGAAGACGAGGAAATGCTGGCGGAGATGCGCAAGGGCTTGGTGCGTCAGATGGGACTTGTAGGTCAATTTGACATCCACTACCAGCGCAAGGAAGAGCTCTTTTTCCCCATCATGGAGCGCTATGGTCACGATTCACCTCCTAAAGTTATGTGGGGAGTGGATGACCAGATTAGGGAACTCTTTCAAACAGCTTTAGCGACAGCCAAGTCACTACCAGAAGTGCCGATTAGCACTGTAAAGGAAGATTTTGAAGCCTTTGCGACAGAGTTTGAAAGTATGATTTTCAAGGAAGAGTCCATCCTTCTTATGATTCTCCTTGAATCCTTTACTCAGGATGACTGGCTTCAGATTGCGGAGGAGAGCGATGCCTATGGTTATGCCATCATCCGTCCGTCTGAGAAATGGGTGCCAGAACGTCAGAGTTTTGTTGAGGAAAAGAGTGCAGGGGAGCCTGTACAGCTAGATACGGCAGAGGGTCAAGTTCAGCAAGTTATCGATACGCCAGAAGGACAGTTTACTATTACCTTTACCCCTAAGGAAAAGGAAACAGTGCTGGACCGTCATAGTCAGCAGGCTTTTGGCAATGGCTATCTTTCAGTCGAGCAGGCCAATCTCATTCTCAATCACCTCCCTATGGAGATTACTTTTGTCAATAAAGACGATATTTTCCAGTATTATAATGACAATACGCCGACTGACGAGATGATTTTCAAACGGACGCCGTCACAAGTTGGGCGCAATGTTGAACTCTGTCATCCACCTAAGTATTTGGACAAGGTTAAGACCATTATGAAGGGGCTTCGTGAGGGTACTAAGGACAAGTATGAAATGTGGTTCAAGTCTGAGTCGCGAGGTAAGTTTGTCCACATCACCTACGCAGCAGTGCACGATGAAGAGGGAGAATTTCAAGGGGTGCTGGAGTATGTTCAGGATATTCAACCCTACCGTGAGATTGATACGGACTATTTCCGTGGATTAGAATAAGGAGAAAAAATGAGTTACGAACAAGAGTTTATGAAGGAATTTGAGGCTTGGGTCAATACCCAGATTATGATTAACGACATGGCGCACAAGGAAAGCCAAAAAGTCTACGAAGAAGACCAAGACGAGCGTGCCAAAGATGCCATGATTCGCTACGAAAGTCGCTTGGATGCTTATCAGTTCTTGCTTGGTAAGTTTGAAAACTTCAAAGCAGGAAAGGAATTCCATGATTTACCAGATGGCTTGTTTGGTGAGCGAAATTATTAAACGAGAAAGGTTCTTGATTTTTCACTAAAATCTTGATAGAATATTTATATTAAATCCTTGTCAGAACAGGGATTTTTTATTGAAAGGATTTTATCATGTCAAAGAAACTCAATCGTAAAAAACAATTACGAAATAGCCTCCGTCGTGCAGGTGCTTTTTCAAGTACTGTGACTAAGGTTGTAGAAGAGACAAAAAAAGTCGTGAAACGTGCAGAGCAGTCAGCAAGCCAAGCTGGTAAGGCTGTTTCTAAAAAAGTTGAGCAAGCAGTAGAAGCTACCAAAGAGCAAACTCAAAAAGTAGCCAATTCTGTAGAAGATTTTGCAGCAAACTTGGGTGGACTTCCACTTGACCGTGCTAAAACCTTCTATGATGAAGGAATCAAGTCTGCTTCAGATTTCAAAAACTGGACTGAAAAAGAACTCCTTGCCTTGAAAGGAATCGGCCCAGCTACCATCAAGAAATTGAAGGAAAATGGTATCAAGTTCAAGTAATTTTTCTTGTGCCTTGCATTTCCGAAAAAATCTTGCTACAATAGAGCCATTAGAGGTGTTTTGAATCCCACATTGTACAGAAAGTGGCGGTGCTGAGAAGTCCACAAATGTGTCAAAACTAGTTGCTAATGGATGAAAAATTGAAATAAAAGTGTCTTTTTGTTTTAAAGACGAGAGTTGCGGGCAACTGCCCGAAATTGGGTGGTACCGCGGATAAATACATTCGTCCCTGTCATGTAGATGGCAGGGGCATTTTTTATGGGAAGTGAGGTAGGAAGATGGTGCAAGCACAATTACCAGACCGATTAGAAACTGATCGGCTCGTCTTACGAGTCCGTACAGTGGCGGATGCAGAAGATATCCATGCATACGCCAGTCTCCCAGAAGTCTCTTACCCAGCTGGTTTTCTACCCGTCAAGACCTTGGAAGATGAGGTTTATTATCTAGAGCATATCCTTCCTGAGCGCAATCAAAAGGACAATTTACCAGCAGGTTACGGGATTGTCGTCAAAGGAACCGATAAAGTCATTGGTTCTGTTGACTTCAACCATCGTCATACGGATGATGTGCTAGAGCTTGGCTATACCTTGCATCCAGACTATTGGGGTCGTGGTTATGTGCCAGAAGCAGCTCGTTCATTGATTGATCTAGCTTTTCGAGAACTAGGTCTTCATAAGATTGAGCTGACTTGCTTTGGTTACAATCTCCAAAGTAAACGAGTCGCAGAAAAACTTGGATTTACCCTCGAAGCTCGTATCCGAGATCGTAAAGATGTTCAAGGAAACCGCTGTGACAGTCTGATATATGGTTTGCTGAGGAGTGAGTGGGAGGTAATTTGATGCATGTTTTCATCATTGGTGCTCCGGCTTCTGGGAAAATGACGATTGGTCAAGAGTTATCTCGACTGACAGATGCTACCCTCTTTTATAACCATCAAGCCATCGATTTTGCATTAGAAATCTATCAGGACTTTACAGAGGAAATGTGGGAATTTGTTCGTGGAATCACCTTTTCTTTCCTTGGAGCAAGTGCAAGAAATCAGCGATCAGTAATTTTAACTGACGTAATTGATTTTTCAAATCAGTACCAACTGATGTATTTAAAGCAAATTCAGGATTTATTGGATAACTTTCATCAAGAGATTCTTTTTGTGGAGTTGGAAACAAGTCTTGAGGAGCGCTTACGTCGAAATCGAACGGAGAATCGATTAAAGCACAAACCCTTAAAACGACATATTGAGGTATCTGAAAGAGAAATTTTAGAGACCGCTGAAACACTTCAATTAAATTCCCAACATCAACCGAATGAGCTGCACCACTACTTTAAAATAAATAATACGAATTTGTCTGCAGAAGAAGCTGCTAAGCAAATTCAAGATAAAATGAATACAATAGAGAAAGGACAAACACATGTCTAAAGAACTTTCACCTAAATACAATCCAGCCGAGGTTGAGGCTGGTCGTTACCAAAAATGGCTTGATGCTGATGTTTTCAAGCCTTCAGGCGATCAAAAGGCTAAGCCTTATTCAATCGTGATTCCACCACCAAACGTAACTGGGAAGCTTCACCTTGGTCACGCTTGGGATACGACTTTGCAGGATATTATTATCCGTCAAAAACGGATGCAAGGTTTTGACACACTTTGGCTTCCGGGAATGGACCATGCTGGGATTGCGACTCAAGCTAAGGTTGAGGAACGCTTGCGTGGTGAAGGCATTACGCGCTATGACCTGGGTCGTGAAAAATTCCTTGACAAAGTTTGGGAATGGAAAGACGAGTATGCCACTACTATCAAGGAACAATGGGGCAAGATGGGGCTCTCTGTGGACTATTCTCGCGAGCGTTTCACTCTTGACGAAGGTTTGTCAAAAGCTGTTCGCAAGGTCTTTGTGGACCTTTACAAGAAAGGTTGGATCTATCGTGGTGAATTCATCATCAACTGGGACCCAGCAGCTCGCACTGCCCTTTCTGATATCGAAGTTATCCATAAGGATGTGGAAGGTGCCTTCTACCACATGAACTACATGCTAGAAGACGGTTCACGCGCCCTTGAAGTGGCAACAACTCGTCCTGAGACTATGTTTGGGGACGTTGCCGTTGCGGTCAATCCAGAAGACCCGCGCTACAAGGACTTGATTGGAAAAAACGTCATCCTTCCAATCGCTAATAAACTAATCCCAATTGTTGGGGATGAGCATGCAGATCCTGAGTTTGGTACTGGTGTCGTAAAAATCACACCTGCTCACGATCCAAACGACTTCTTAGTTGGTCAACGCCATAACTTGCCACAAGTCAACGTCATGAATGATGACGGAACCATGAATGACTTGGCCTTTGAATTTGCAGGCATGGACCGTTTTGAAGCTCGTAAGGCAGTCGTTGCCAAGTTGGAAGAAATCGGTGTCCTTGTTAAAATCGAAAAACGTGTTCACAGTGTTGGTCACTCAGAGCGTACAGGTGTTGTGGTTGAACCACGCTTGTCTACTCAGTGGTTCGTCAAGATGGACCAATTGGCTAAGAATGCTATTGCCAACCAAGATACAGAGGACAAGGTAGAATTCTACCCACCTCGTTTCAACGATACCTTCCTTCAATGGATGGAAAATGTACACGACTGGGTAATCTCTCGTCAGCTCTGGTGGGGTCATCAAATCCCTGCTTGGTACAATGCTGAGGGTGAAATGTACGTCGGTGAAGAAGCTCCAGAAGGTGACGGATGGACACAAGATGAAGATGTCTTGGATACTTGGTTCAGTTCTGCCCTTTGGCCATTCTCAACCATGGGCTGGCCTGATGTCGACTCAGCAGACTTCAAACGCTACTTCCCAACTTCAACCTTGGTTACAGGTTACGACATCATCTTCTTCTGGGTGTCTCGTATGATCTTCCAATCCTTGGAATTCACTGGCCGTCAGCCATTCCAAAACGTGCTTATACACGGTCTTATTCGTGATGAGCAAGGACGCAAGATGTCTAAATCTCTCGGCAACGGGATTGATCCGATGGATGTCATCGAGAAATACGGTGCCGATGCTCTTCGTTGGTTCCTTTCAAACGGTTCTGCACCAGGGCAAGACGTGCGCTTCTCTTACGAGAAAATGGATGCTTCATGGAACTTCATTAACAAGATCTGGAACATCTCTCGCTACATCCTCATGAACAATGAAGGTTTGACCCTTGAGCAAGCAACTGCCAATGTGGAAAAAGTTGTTAACAAGGAAGCTGGAAATGTCACAGATCGCTGGATTCTCCACAACCTCAATGAAACTATCGGAAAAGCGACGGCTAACTTTGATAAGTTTGAGTTTGGTGTGGCTGGGCACATCCTCTACAACTTCATCTGGGATGAGTTTGCGGACTGGTACGTTGAGTTGACCAAGGAGGTCCTTTATAGCGAAAATGAAGAAGAGAAAGTCATCACACGCTCTGTTCTCCTTTACACTCTGGACAAGATCCTTCGTCTCCTTCACCCAATTATGCCATTCGTGACAGAGGAAATCTTTGGACAAATCTCAGAAGGCTCTATCGTGACAGCAGAATACCCAACTGTCAATCCAGCCTTTGAAGACCTTGTTGCCCACACAGGTGTCGAAAGCCTCAAAGACTTGATCCGTGCCGTTCGTAATGCGCGTGCAGAAGTGAACGTAGCACCAAGCAAGCCTATCACCATCCTTGTTAAGACTAGCGATAGTGACTTGGAAGCCTTCTTTAACAGCAATGTCAATTACATCAAACGCTTCACAAATCCAGAACACTTGGAAATCGCATCAACCATCCCTGCGCCTGAACTTGCTATGTCAAGCGTCATCACAGGAGCAGAAATCTACCTGCCACTGGCAGACCTCCTCAATGTCGAAGAAGAACTAGCTCGCCTCGACAAGGAACTGGCTAAATGGCAAAAAGAACTGGACATGGTAGGTAAGAAGCTCTCTAACGAACGCTTCGTAGCCAATGCCAAACCAGAAGTCGTCCAAAAAGAACGCGACAAACAAGCCGACTACCAAGCCAAGTACGATGCGACCGTTGCACGTATTGATGAGATGAAGAAGTTGGTGAGATAAGTTATAAACCTCGGCAATTTGCTGGGGTTTTTGGTATAATGGAGCGAAAGTAATCACATAGTGAGGTAAATAATGAGTAAACCAAGATCAGCAACGAATACTATAAAGGGTTATTTTTATCAGTTTGACAAATCAATTTTAGAGATCCTGGAACAATCAAATGAAACAAATATAGTTACCATTGAGGGAGTTGAAGATATTGATATTGAAAATAGTGATGAAATACAATTTGTTCAATGTAAATATTATGAAGAAACTGAGTTTAATAACAGTATTATAAAAGAGCCAATACAGTTAATGTTTAGACACTATTTAAAGAACAGAACGGAGGCTCAATCTAAGAATTTTACTTATAAATTATATGGCTTTTATAACAAAGGACATGAGAAGCTACGGGAATTAACAACGGAAAATCTAAGAACATATTTTTTAGATTTTAGCAAATATGAAGTTACAGATGAATTAGGAAATTTAAACTATCAAATAAAAAATAAAGAGGGAGAAATTAAATTTGAGGAAGCCTTACAAACAGATGATATTGAAGATTTTAATAAACGTCTTTTTGTAAATATCAAAGCCGATAGTTATGAAAATCAAATAGAAAAAATAAAATCTAAAATTCAAAATGATTTAAGTGATTATAGTGAAGAAGATATTGAATTGATTTATTTTAATGCTCTTAAAATAATTAAAGACTTAGCATGTGAACATAATATTGAAAAGCGTCAAATTTCAAAAAAAGAATTTTGGGATAGAATAAAAACTAAAAACTACTATTTTGAAAGATGGATGAGTGAATTGCTAGAGTGGGAAGATTATAAAAAAATCATACATAAAAAATATTTTCCAAGAGTATCAAATTTATCACCGGCACATAGATTTTTCTTACTTGATTGTCAGGGAGAGAATATGAATGATGTTAAAAATGTGATTTCAAAAATATCAACTAGGTATTCTCGTTTTGTCCATCAATTTAGTCCTTTTGTCTATTTATATAATACTTCCAATGCTGATTTTATGACAGAATTAAAAGCGAAATTATATGAAGAAGGATGCTACTTTAAAGATGGTTTCCCGTTTAAAAATTCAGAATTTAGATTTCAAGAAATGCTAATTAAACCCGATAAATATAATAAAATTTCATTGCGTATATTAGAAGATTCTATAGATTTATCAATTGTTTTACTGAGGTTGGTAGAAGTAGAAAGGGATAACCAATTACCAATTAATTTATATATATTTAATAAAAGTAATCAATTTAATTTAGAGATTGATACTCTCGATAAGAGAGAACATTCAGAAATTAAAATTCGACAAATTTTAGATATATTAGATATTATTTAGGAGATAGAAATGGATAATCTAAACGCTCAAGTTATTTCAGTACAACCTAATAAAATTAAAATTGAAGTGAAGTCAATCACAGACTTTCAAATTGCAGAAGAAAAATTAAAAATTGGTTCATATCTTAGAATTGCTGATGAAAATGATTTGGCATTAATAGCTACAATAGAGAATTTTTGTATTGAGCCCATTGAAATTGATGAGAGAATTGATATTAAATATATTATTGAAGCTGTACCTTTAGGGATGATTGATGAAGAAAATAAATTTGTGAGGGGAAGTGATACAATAACTATTCCTCCTAAATCGGTTGAACCAGCTAAAATTGAAGAAATAAAGTTAATTTTTGAAAATTCTATAAAAGATGAACTTAAATTTAAATTCTCTTCGTTATCATCTAACAATGATATTGAGATTCCTGTTGAAGGAAATAAATTTTTCAATAAACATATTGCTATTGTTGGTTCAACTGGTTCGGGCAAGTCTCACACGGTTGCAAAAGTTGTTCAAAATGCTATAAATTCTAAAAATAGTGGTTATGAAGGGCTAAATAATTCACATATACTTATCTTTGATATTCATAATGAATATCAAAGTGCTTTCCCAAATGCTAGGCTTATCAATGTTAATGATCTAGTTTTACCATATTGGTTATTAAATAGTGATGAATTACAAGAATTATTCCTAGATACTGAGGGAAGTGATCATAATCAGAGAAATATTTTTAAAAAGTCTGTTATTCAGAGTAAAAAAAGAAAATTTAATGGACTAGAGGAAGAAAAAGAGAAATTACATTTTGATTCCCCTATTTATTTTGATATTCAAGAGGTCTTGCAATATGCTCATGAAAAAAATGAAGAACAAATTGCAGGAGCAAGGCAAGGACAGACAAAAGCTGGTCCATTGAATGGTAAATTATCAAATTATATTAGTCGGTTAGAGTCAAAGATATATGATAAAAGGTTGGAGTTCTTATTAGGTGATAGAATAGAGGGCGCAACATTACAATCAGTTTTAAAACAGCTTATTGGATATAGTGAAGATTTTCTGACTAATGTTACTATTCTTGATTTGAGTGGAGTGCCGTTTGATGTATTGAGTATAACTGTTTCTTTGATTTCAAGAATTATGTTTGAGTATGGATACTACTATAAGCAATTTAACGATAGTAAGAATCTAGTTTGTGATGTACCTATTTTATTAGTATATGAAGAGGCTCATAAGTATGTACCTAAGAGTTCTCTAACTAAGTACAGAGCTTCTCGGCAGTCGATAGAGCGAATTGCAAAAGAAGGAAGAAAATATGGGGTTACATTGCTTTTAGCTAGTCAAAGACCTTCTGAAATTTCTGAAACAATCTTCTCACAGTGTAGTAATTTTATAACAATGCGATTAACAAATCCTATAGATCAATCTTATGTAAGACAGCTATTACCGGATTCTATGGGAGGAATTGTTGATAAGTTACCTAGCTTAGCAACAGGAGAGGCATTGCTTATGGGAGAAGCAACTATTTTACCATCGATTGTGAAAATTGATGTTTGTGAAGATAAACCTTCGTCTAAAGATATTCCATACTTCCAATTATGGAAAGATAATTGGAAAGATATTAATTTTGAAGAATTAGAGAAACTCTGGAAACAGAAGTAAGATTTAAAATTACTTATTTTTAGAGAGCCACTAATTCTACAAGTTCGAACCGCTTTGGGAAGTACGATGTTGTAGCTTAATTTCATATATCATCGGTATTGAATTTATCTGGATCGATACCGAACCCCCGCCAAGTGATGCCATCGGCTGAGTAGCAAAGAAATAAAAAGTTCGCTGTCTTTTTGTTTTGTATTTTACAGTTTTTTCTTTACAAGTCTTTCTTTTTTATGGTATTCTTTTAAGTAACAAGTGTTGCGCAACTAATGTTGCGCGAAAGGAGTCTTATGCCACCAAAGGTTAAATTTAGTAAAGAGACTATCATTGGAACAGCTTTACAATTGGTGAGAGAAGAGGGCATGGCTAGTTTGACGGCTCGAGCATTAGCGGAGCAACTGGGAGCCACACCAAGAGTCATTTTTGGGCAATTTGCCAATATGGCCGAGTTACAAGCAGAGGTTATTGGTGCTGCGGAAATGGTAGTGGTGGAGTATATTCGTAAGGCCTTAGAAGATGAGAAGCCTTTTCGATCCGTCGGGGTTGCTTATATCCTTTTCGCCTCAAAAGACCCCCAACTCTTTCAATTGCTTTTCCAAAATCCCAGCAAAGATCCGATTCGTCGCTTTCAAGATTTTCTTCCCATGAAGGATTATAGTTACCAATTGGTTCTGGATTCGATCGTCGCAGACTATCCTTTGAATGTAGAGGAGGCTGGTCGCTTGTACCAGCATCTATTTATCTACTCGCACGGGATGGCCTCAATGGTTGCTTCTGACATTTATCAATTCAGCATGGAAGAAGTGATTGGATTACTGACAGAGGTTTGTCAATCTCTCATCAAAGAAATGGTAGGAAAGAAATGATTCAACTAGAAAATGTGCACAAAAGTTACGGCCAAACCAAGGTTTTAAAAGGGATTGATTTGCAGCTTCAAGACCAGTATGATGTGGTTATCCTCGGTCCTTCTGGATCAGGCAAATCAACTCTCTTAAACGTTCTGTCAGGTTTAGAAAAGGTAGACGAGGGACATATACTCATTCAAGGACAGGATTTGGCTCAACTCACAGATACTCAATTGACAGCCTTTAGACGTGAGAAGATTGCCTTTATTTTTCAGCAGTATTATTTATTGCCTAATCTAACAGTCAGACAGAATGTAAAGATGGGGGCAGACCTGGCAAACAATCATGATTTTTTGCAGATTATCGAGGATTTGGGACTTGGCGATAAGCTGGACAAGTATCCGAGTGAATTGTCAGGTGGGGAACAGCAGAGAGTCTCCATTGCTCGGGCCTTGGCCAAAAAGCCAGAGATTCTTTTCTTAGATGAGCCGACGGGAGCCCTGGATGAAGAAACGGGGCGCAAGATTCTCGACTATATCTGGGAGTTAAAGGAAAAGCTTGGTTTGACCCTCATCATGGTGACGCATAACCAAAATATTGCGGATATGGCAAGAACCATCATTCGTGTCAATAGTGGCAAGATTACCGAAGTTGTGACCAATGATCAGCCTCAGACTGCTTATGAGATTGGATGGTAAGCCATGTTTTCAGTAAAAGATATTCGAAAATTAGTTGTCGTCAGTATAATTGGGGCTTGTGCGGTCTTTGTGGCCAATCTCTTCTTGAATTTTTACTTGGACATCGAGCAGTTGGAGATTTCTAAAACCAATCCCATGATTCAGACCTACTATGATGTCCAGATTTCGCTTTCTTGGATGGTGGCCATGGTCAGTGGAGTCGTCTTGTCCTTGACGTCGGTCCTTCTCATGTGTTTTTATATCAAACAATTTGTCGATGATCACAAGGAACAATTAGGAATTTTAAAGGCTTTGGGCTATAGCAATGGCCAGCTGGCTAAACGATTTTGGGCATTTGGGATCAGTTTTGGTGCCGGAGCGCTTCTTGGCTATTTCACTTCTTTTCTTATGATGGGGCATTTTTATGACTTCCGGAATGAAAAGGGGATCCTGCCAGAAATTACCATTCATTTTCATTGGCAGCTCTTGCTTGCTTTTGTGGTCCTTCCAACGGTATTTTTTATGCTTATCGCGGTTGGTTATGCTAGAAGACAACTACAAACGCCGGCTCTTCGCTTATTGAAAAAGTCCCCAACACCAATCAAGGTCAAAAGGAGAAAGAGGGCTCCTAAGAAAGAGAAAGACTTCCTAAAAGAGCTGTCTTCGTCACTAATTTGGGGGAGAAAATCTATCCTATTTTTTGTAGTCTTTGGCTCTATGTGTTTTGCGGCCATGGTTCAACTGTCCTTTGGTCTAAGGGACTACACAGATGACATCATCCAAACCATGATGATCATGATTGGCTTGATCCTTTCTTTCTCTATTCTCTTTTTGTCATTGGGGATTGTCGTCTCAGAAAGTCGCGAAACCCTGGCTCTTATGAAGGCTTTTGGCTACACAGATCGTGAATGCCAAGGCCATATCCTATCTCCCTATCGTTTCTGGGCCTATCTAGGATTTGTTCTTGGGACGGCTTATCAGTACGCTATCATGGAAATCTTGATTGGTGTGATCAAAGATACGGTTCCTGAAAAGATTGAGCATCACTTTGATGGGAATGTTTGCTTCTGGACTTTGATCGGTTTTGCTGTGGTTTATGAAAGCCTCTTTTATCAATCCAACAGAAAACTCCAAAAACAAACCATCAAAGAAGTACTCTTAGCTGAATAAATAGAGAAGGTTGGATTCTCCAGCCTTTTTCTTATGAAACTCATTAACAAGAGAAGGATTTTTCACTATTCTAGGGAAAATGAAATAAAGGAAAGAAAACGAAGTTACTGGCAGGACCTGAAATGATCTTTTTACTTGATTTGACGCAACAAATAATCCTTTATCTCTGTAGGAATCCTCTTGCAGTTTGTGGTTGGTATTGGAGTTGCAGCCTTGAGTTATAAATAAATCAATATACCTGTGGTCATGTTACACAGGTCTTTCAATTAGCTGAAATATTTCACCTTTATTTTTTCTTAACCTTTGACTATTCTGCAAAATTATCGTAAAATAAAGAGTAAATGATAAAATGAGGTCAGAGTCTGTTCGCTCTGGCGATAGTAGTATAAATGAGGAGAAACGCTTTGGAATTAGAAGTATTTGCTGGGCAAGAAAAAAGTGAACTATCTATGATTGAGGTAGCGCGTGCTATCTTGGAACTTCGTGGTCGCGATCATGAGATGCATTTTAGCGATCTTGTAAACGAAATTCAAAACTACCTTGGAACATCAAACAGCGATATCCGTGAAGCTTTGCCTTTGTTCTACACAGAGTTGAACTTTGACGGTAGCTTCATCTCACTTGGAGACAACAAATGGGGTCTTCGTTCATGGTATGGTGTGGACGAAATCGACGAAGAAATCATTGCTCTTGAGGAAAATGACGACGATGAAGTAGCACCAAAAGCTAAGAAAAAACGTGTCAATGCCTTCATGGATGGTGATTCAGATGCCATTGACTACAATGCAGATGATCCAGAAGATGAAGATGCATACGAAGCAGATCCAGCTCTTTCATACGATGATGAAAATCCAGATGATGAGAAAAATGAAGTGGAAGCTTACGATGCAGAAATCAACGAAATCGCCCCAGATGACTTGGGAGAAGACGTGGATCTCAACGAAGAAGACGATGAGTTTTCAGACGATGATTCTGAAAACATCGAGGAATAAAAGTTAGCTATTGACAATTGTCCTATTTTTAGGTATCATATTGTTCGGGCACCTCTTTTAGAGGTCGGGGCTCCCTAGTTCTTAGGGAGCTATTTTTGTTTTTTTAAGAAGTTATCTTCTTGTATTTTAGTTGTGAATCTGGTGCAGTCGTCCCAGATTATTCTTATTAGTAGGGTCTTGTTTCCTATGTCCCCTCGTAGTCAACAAGGCCTTGAGCATTTTAGAAAGAGGAATCTATGTCTACGAAATATATTTTTGTAACTGGTGGTGTGGTATCGTCTATTGGGAAAGGGATTGTCGCAGCGAGTCTGGGTCGTCTCTTGAAAAATCGTGGTCTCAAAGTAACCATTCAAAAGTTTGACCCTTATATCAATATCGATCCGGGAACTATGAGTCCTTACCAGCACGGAGAAGTCTTTGTGACAGATGATGGGGCTGAGACAGATTTGGACTTGGGTCACTATGAACGTTTCATCGATATCAATCTCAATAAATATTCCAACGTGACAACTGGGAAAATTTACAGTGAAGTTCTTCGTAAGGAACGCCGTGGAGAATACCTTGGGGCAACTGTTCAAGTCATTCCTCATATCACAGATGCTTTGAAAGAGAAAATCAAGCGTGCCGCTGTAACGACCGACTCTGATGTCATTATCACAGAGGTCGGTGGAACTGTTGGAGATATCGAGTCCTTGCCATTCCTAGAGGCTCTTCGTCAGATGAAGGCAGATGTGGGTGCGGATAATGTTATGTACATCCATACAACCCTGCTTCCATACCTCAAGGCCGCTGGTGAAATGAAAACCAAACCAACACAACACTCTGTCAAAGAATTGCGTGGATTGGGAATCCAGCCAAATATGTTGGTTATTCGTACAGAAGAGCCAGCTGGTCAAGGAATTAAAAATAAACTGGCCCAGTTCTGTGATGTGGCACCAGAAGCCGTTATCGAATCGTTGGATGTTGAACACCTTTACCAAATTCCATTGAACTTGCAGGCACAAGGTATGGACCAAATTGTCTGTGACCATTTGAAACTAGACGCTCCAGTAGCAGATATGACAGAATGGTCAGCCATGGTGGACAAGGTCATGAACCTCAGGAAACAAGTCAAGATTTCACTTGTCGGTAAGTATGTGGAGTTGCAAGATGCCTACATCTCAGTGGTCGAAGCCTTGAAACACTCTGGTTATGCCAACGATGCAGAAGTTAAAATTAATTGGGTCAATGCTAATGATGTGACAGCAGAGAATGTGGCAGAGCTCTTATCTGATGCGGACGGAATCATCGTGCCAGGTGGTTTTGGTCAACGTGGTACTGAAGGGAAAATCCAAGCCATCCGCTATGCGCGTGAAAATGATGTTCCAATGTTAGGTGTCTGCTTGGGAATGCAGCTGACTTGTATTGAGTTTGCTCGTCACGTTTTAGGACTCGAAGGTGCCAATTCTGCAGAGCTTGCACCAGAAACAAAATACCCTATCATTGATATCATGCGTGATCAGATTGATGTTGAGGATATGGGTGGAACCCTTCGTTTGGGACTTTATCCATCTAAGTTGAAACGTGGCTCTAAGGCTGCGGCTGCTTATCACAATCAAGAAGTGGTGCAACGCCGTCACCGTCACCGTTATGAGTTTAACAACGCCTTCCGTGAGCAGTTTGAGGCAGCAGGTTTTGTCTTCTCAGGAGTTTCTCCAGATAATCGTTTGGTCGAAATCGTGGAAATTCCTGAAAATAAATTCTTTGTAGCTTGTCAGTATCACCCTGAACTGTCAAGTCGTCCAAACCGCCCAGAAGAACTCTACACAGCCTTTGTCACTGCAGCAGTTGAGAACAGCAATTAGCAAAATCAGAACCTTTGAGAAGAATCTCAGAGGTTTTTTGCTTGCATATTTAGGATATGAGTTGCAAAATAAAAACATAGTGATATAATTAACATAACAACAACTAAGGAGGAACTACAATGAAAAAAATCACATTATTTGGTTTGTCTCTAGCTGGTCTAGCTTTACTGGCTTTTCCACATTCAGGGCAGGCATTTGAGCTTAAAGAAGAATGGGTTGTTAAGTGTGGAGTACAGTACCAAGATGGCAAGATTCTTCGGTTTAACAATGGTCATGAAGTGGATATCAAAGTCTTGGATTTGCCAAAAAATGAGAAAATCGAGTGGACGGTTAGTCTCGATGGTCAAGATCAGACAGTCAATTTTCTAGGTCAAGAAAAGCACAAGTCTATGATCGGGGAAGAAGGGCGTTACCTTAATTTCTATGTTCCATATGGCTATAGAGGAGATATCAAGGTCGAGGCCAAGAGCGGAAACGAAGTGAAGACCTGGTCCACTAAAGTGGTTGACGATGTACATCATGAAGGTGGAAAGAGAGGCTACTACCGTATTGAAGAATCAAATGATCAATACACTTACCTCGATGCTAAATGGGATTATCAAACCAAGACTTACACAGCTACCTTACCAGAGACTGTCAATGGTCAAAAAGTCTTTGCTTGGGCGGACTATGACAATGGCGAGTTGAAACTTGAAAAACTAAAAACTATCAGTCATAAATATGATGGAGAATCTTTCAAAGAACTTTATCCGATTGTAAAAGCAGAAAGCTGGCTAAAATCAAACCAAAACTGGTACTATCAAAAACAAGGTCAATTAGTACAGAATGCTTGGGTTAAAGACAAGGGAACTTGGTACTTTATGAATGATAAAGGAGTCATGTTCAATCAAACTTGGCTTTATCAAGGTAGCAACTGGTATGCCTTTAAATCATCAGGAGCCATGATTGCGAGTGATTGGCTTTACGATCAAGGCAAGTGGTACTATTTATCAACTTCAGGAGCCATGAAAGCCAGCACTTGGGTTTATGACAAGGGAGAATGGTATTATGTAAGTTCTTCTGGTGCCATGATTGCGAATGATTGGGTCAAAGACAATGGTAAGTGGTATTATCTAGCTTCATCAGGTAAGATGCTTCGCAATACCTACACGCCTGATGGTTACTACGTTGGCAACTCAGGTGCCTGGCAATAAGTATAAGAAGTCCTTTTCCTTAAAGGAAGGGGCTTTTTACTTGCTTTTCTGCTGCTTCCTCATTTGTCCTAAAGCCTTTTTTGTGTTAAAATGAATGGTATGAAAGCTAAAAAAATGTGGATGGCGGGTCTGACCCTGCTTGGTATTGGGAGCCTTGTCCTTGCTACGAAAAAAGTTGCAGATGACCATAAGCTCATGGAGACTCAGGAAGAGTTGACAGCGATTGTACGAGACCATTTTTCAGACATGGGGGAAATTGCGACCCTCTATGTTCAAGTCTATGAAAGCAGTCTAGAGAGCTTGGTTGGTGGCGTCATTTTTGAGGATGGCCGTCATTATACCTTTGTCTATGAAAATGAAGATTTAGTCTATGAGGAGGAAGTCTTATGATACAACCAGCAAGTTTAGAAGAATTAGCATCTTTAGTAGAAAAAGATGGCAAGAAAGTCTTTCTTTTTGTGGCGGATTGGTGTGGCGATTGCCGTTATATTTATCCTGCCTTGCCAGAAATTGAGGAGACCAATCCAGAGTTCACCTTTATTCGAGTGGATCGAGATCAGTATATGGATCTAGCTAAACTCTGGGATGTTTACGGAATTCCTAGCCTTGTTGTTCTAGAAAAGGACAAGGAAATCGGTCGTTTTGTCAATCGAGACCGTAAAAGTAAGCAACAAATTAACGATTTTTTAGCAGGACTGAAATAGGAGAAAAAGGAAACAATGATTTTTACATATAATAAAGAACATGTCGGCGATGTCCTTATGGTCATCGTGAAAAACAGCGGAGATGCCAAACTGGATGTGGAGCGCAAAGGAAAGGTAGCTCGTGTTTTTCTCAAAGATAATGGGGAAACAGTGGCTTGGAATATTTTCGAAGTTTCAAGTTTGTTTGAAATTACAGAGCGCGGTCAAGTCTTTTTATCAGATGAGCAAGTCGTTCGTTTGAACCAAGAATTGCAGGCGGAAAGTTTTACAGAAGAAATTATCAATGACAAAGAGCCTAAGTTTGTTGTTGGTGAAATTGTCGAGATGGTAGCTCATCCAGATAGTGATCACCTCAACATCTGCCAAGTTGCAGTCGCAAGTGATAAGACTGTACAAATCGTTGCAGGGGCTCCTAATGCGCGTGTCGGATTGAAAACCATTGTCGCTTTACCTGGTGCCATGATGCCAAAAGGCAATCTCATTTTCCCAGGCGAACTTCGTGGTGAAAAGAGTTTTGGAATGATGTGCAGCCCTCGTGAACTTGCCTTGCCAAATGCTCCGCAAAAACGTGGTGTGATTGAATTATCAGAAGACCAAGTTGTCGGAACTCCATTTGATCCAGCTAAACACTGGACTGCTTAGGAACTTGTCAGTATCTGATAGACCAGCTAGAAGGAAATAAGATGGCAAAAAATGTAGTGATTACAGGAGCGACATCAGGAATTGGTGAAGCGATTGCGCGTGCTTATCTAGAGCAGGGTGAGAATGTCGTTCTAACTGGACGACGGATAGACAGACTAGAAACCCTCAAGTCGGAGTTTGCAGAAACTTTTCCAAATCAAACAGTTTGGACTTTTCCCCTAGATGTCACGGATATGACCATGGTAAAGACTGTATGCTCTGATATTCTAGAAACGATAGGTCAGATTGAAATTCTGGTCAACAATGCCGGACTGGCTCTAGGTTTAGCACCTTATCAAGACTATGAAGAGTTGGATATGTTAACTATGTTGGATACCAATGTCAAAGGTTTGATGGCAGTCACTCGCTGTTTCTTGCCAACAATGGTAAAAGCCAATCAAGGACATATCATCAACATGGGGTCAACCGCAGGAATCTACGCCTATGCAGGTGCAGCAGTTTATTCAGCTACCAAGGCAGCAGTTAAGACCTTTTCAGATGGTCTGCGAATTGATACCATTGCAACGGATATCAAGGTGACGACCATTCAGCCTGGAATTGTCGAAACAGATTTTTCTACAGTGCGTTTTCATGGTGACAAAGAGCGGGCTGCGACGGTTTATCAGGGGATCGAAGCCTTGCAGGCACCGGACATCGCCGACACAGTAGTCTATGTGACCAGTCAACCTCGTCGTGTTCAGATTACAGATATGACCATTATGGCCAATCAACAGGCGACAGGTTTCATGGTTCATAAAAACTAAAAAATTTTCTCGAAAAGTTACAAATTTCTGTAACTTTTTTTGATTTCCTACGAATAGATAAGTAGGAGGAAGAAAATATGTATAATAAAGTTATCATGATTGGACGTTTAACGTCTACACCAGAATTGCACAAAACCAATAATGACAAGTCAGTAGCGCGCGCAACGATCGCTGTGAACCGTCGTTACAAAGACCAAAACGGTGAACGCGAAGCTGATTTTGTTAATATGGTTTTATGGGGTAGACTAGCAGAAACTTTGGCAAGCTACGCAACCAAAGGTAGTCTTATTTCTGTGGATGGAGAATTACGTACCCGTCGTTTTGAGAAAAACGGTCAGATGAACTACGTGACCGAAGTCCTTGTCACAGGATTCCAACTCTTGGAAAGTCGTGCCCAACGTGCTATGCGAGAAAATAACGCAGGGAAGGATTTGGCAGATTTGGTTTTGGAAGAGGAAGAATTGCCATTTTAAACATCGAAAAGTCTGAGTTTGTCTCAGGCTTTTTATCTTGAGAAAGTCAGACTTTTTTCTTGACTATTTCTGACCAAGTGATACAATAGAACTATGATTTAGCACTTAGGTATAAAGAGTGCTAATAATATCTATCTCATTATGGAGGAAATCAGATGTTGAAACCATTAGGAGACCGTGTGGTCTTGAAAATTGAAGAAAAAGAACAAACTGTTGGAGGCTTTGTCCTCGCAAAATCAGCCCAAGAAGAAACGAAAACAGCTACAGTAGTGGCTACTGGACAAGGTGTTCGTACCTTGAACGGTGACTTGGTTGCTCCAAGTGTTAAAGCTGGAGACCGTGTCTTAGTTGAAGCTCACGCAGGTCTTGATGTCAAAGATGGCGATGAAAAGTACATCATCGTTGGCGAAGCTAACATCTTGGCAATCATTGAAGAATAGAAGGAGAAAGTAAGTATGTCAAAAGAAATTAAATTTTCATCAGATGCCCGTTCAGCTATGGTCCGTGGTGTCGATATCCTTGCAGACACTGTTAAAGTAACCTTGGGACCAAAAGGCCGCAATGTTGTTCTTGAAAAATCATTCGGTTCACCACTCATCACCAATGACGGTGTAACTATTGCCAAAGAAATCGAATTGGAAGACCATTTTGAAAATATGGGTGCCAAATTGGTATCAGAAGTAGCTTCAAAAACCAATGATATTGCAGGTGATGGGACTACAACTGCAACTGTTTTGACCCAAGCAATCGTCCGTGAAGGAATCAAAAACGTCACAGCAGGTGCAAATCCAATCGGTATCCGTCGTGGGATTGAAACAGCAGTTGCTGCAGCAGTTGAAGCCTTGAAAAACAATGCTATTCCTGTTGCCAACAAAGAAGCTATCGCTCAGGTTGCTGCCGTATCTTCTCGTTCTGAAAAAGTCGGTGAATACATTTCTGAAGCTATGGAAAAAGTTGGCAAAGACGGAGTCATCACTATCGAAGAGTCACGTGGTATGGAAACAGAGCTTGAAGTCGTAGAAGGAATGCAGTTCGACCGTGGTTATCTTTCACAGTACATGGTGACAGATAGCGAAAAAATGGTAGCTGACCTTGAAAATCCATACATTTTGATTACTGATAAGAAGATTTCAAATATCCAAGAAATCTTACCACTTCTAGAAAGCATTCTCCAAAGCAATCGTCCACTCTTGATTATTGCGGATGATGTAGATGGTGAAGCTCTTCCAACTCTTGTTTTGAACAAGATTCGTGGAACCTTCAACGTGGTAGCGGTCAAGGCACCTGGTTTTGGTGACCGCCGCAAAGCCATGCTTGAAGATATCGCCATCTTAACAGGTGGAACAGTTATTACAGAAGATCTAGGTCTTGAGTTGAAAGATGCTACAATTGAAGCACTTGGTCAAGCAGCGAGAGTGACTGTGGACAAAGATAGCACTGTTATCGTAGAAGGTGCGGGAAATCCTGAAGCGATTTCTCACCGTGTTGCGGTTATCAAGTCTCAAATCGAAACTACAACTTCTGAATTTGACCGTGAAAAATTGCAAGAACGCTTGGCAAAATTGTCAGGTGGTGTTGCAGTCATCAAGGTCGGAGCTGCAACTGAAACTGAGTTGAAAGAAATGAAACTCCGCATTGAAGATGCCCTCAACGCTACTCGTGCAGCTGTTGAAGAAGGAATCGTTGCAGGTGGTGGAACAGCCCTTGTCAATGTGATTCCAGCTGTGGCTGATTTGGAATTAACAGGAGACGAAGCAACAGGCCGCAATATTGTTCTCCGTGCATTGGAAGAACCTGTTCGTCAGATCGCTCACAATGCAGGATTCGAAGGTTCAATCGTTATCGATCGTTTGAAAAATGCCGAGCTTGGTACAGGTTTCAACGCAGCAACTGGCGAGTGGGTCAACATGATTGATCAAGGGATTATCGACCCAGTTAAAGTGAGCCGTTCAGCCCTACAAAATGCAGCATCTGTAGCCAGCTTGATTTTGACAACAGAAGCAGTCGTAGCCAATAAACCAGAACCAGTAGCCCCAGCTCCAGCCATGGATCCAAGCATGATGGGTGGCATGATGTAAGCTTTCTATAGAAAACAACTTATAAAAAACACAAAAGGAGGGAATGGCTATTCCTCCTTTTTATGCTATTCACTTCTAAATTGATTTGAGCTCTCCTAACTTATATGATAAAATAAGACTAGAAAAAGGAGAAGAACATGATTGATGTAGAAGAAATTCTGAGCAAGATGAACCCCAATCAGAAGATTAATTATGACCGTGTCATGCAGAAGATGGTACAAGTATGGGAGAAAAATGAGCAACGGCCAACCATTCTCATGCATGTTTGCTGTGCCCCTTGCAGTACCTATACCCTAGAATATTTGACCAAGTATGCAGATGTGACTATCTATTTTGCCAATTCTAATATCCATCCCAAGGCAGAATACCACAAGCGAGCTTACGTCACCAAGAAATTTGTCAGTGATTTCAATGAGCGAACTGGCAATAACGTTCAATACCTAGAAGCTCCTTATGAACCTAACGAATATCGTAAACTGGTTCGAGGTTTGGAAGAAGAGCCTGAAGGTGGCGACCGTTGTAAGGTTTGCTTTGACTACCGCCTGGATAAAACAGCGCAAGTGGCTATGGACTTGGGCTTTGACTACTTTGGTTCGGCTTTAACCATCAGTCCTCATAAGAATTCTCAAACCATCAACAGCATCGGAATCGATGTGCAAAAGATTTATACCACCCACTATCTTCCAAGTGATTTCAAGAAAAATCAAGGCTACAAACGTTCAGTGGAGATGTGTGAAGAGTATGATATATATCGTCAATGTTATTGTGGATGCGTCTATGCAGCCCAAGCTCAGAATATTGACCTGGTTCAGGTTAAGAAAGATGCTGCAGCTTTCTTGCTGGATAAGGATGTTGAAAAAGACTATTCTCACATCAAATTTACAGTTACGAAATTAGATATATAAGGATAAGCCCAGCTGTAAAGCTGGGTTTTTAAAATAAAAAAACCAGGGCCTTCACCCTAGTTTGACAACTTTACCGATTCTTTAGTTCTACATAGCGCTTGTACCAAATGTTTACATAGGCTTCTGAGAAAGGACCTCGTCCATTGTTAATCCAATCAACAAGAATTTTGACATGTTCTTTTAAAATATAGTCCAAGTCATCAGAATAATTCATTTTGCGTTTGTGACGCTCATACTCCTCAACGTCCAAGAGACGTTTTTCCCCATCTGTAAAAATTTTAACATCCAAATCGTAATCAATATACTTCAGTGCTTCTTCATCCAGATAGTAGGGGCTAGCCATATTGCAATAGTAGGAAATTCCATTATCGCGAATCATGGCAATGATATTAAACCAATATTTCTTGTGAAAGTAAACAATAGCCGGTTCTCGAGTGACCCAACGACGACCATCACTTTCGGTAACCAGTGTATGATCGTTGACACCAATAATGGCGTTTTCTGTTGTTTTTAGTACCATGGTGTCCCGCCAAGTTCGGTGGAGACTCCCATCATGCTTATAACTTTGAATTGTAATAAAGTCGCCTTCTTTTGGAAGCTTCATAACTAACCAACTTTCTACAATTTATAAGTTTATCGTTTACTATTGTACCATAAAATTACCTAAAATCTGTGAATTTTACATGAAAATATTAAAGATATTCTCTGAGAGCGCTTGCTATATCCGAAAAATCGTAGCCTTTTCGAGCTAAAACTTGAGTTAAACGCTGTTTAAGTTCGTATCCTTCATACTTTCGAGCATACTTAGCATATTGCTTATCAAGTTCCTTGAAGATGAGTTCCTGAGTCGTTTCTTGGTCAACTTGACTATCCAACTGGTCAAAGGCACTTTTAGCATCAGAGTAAGAGAAACCCTTGTTGGTCAAGTTCTGGATAATCTTATCTTGCAAGGCACGAGCTGGAAGTTTTCCCTCATATTTTTTCAATAGTTTATTAGCTACACGTTGAGCAACTTCAGAAAAATCAAATTCTTTCAAGTTCTCTTCTATAGTAGATTTTGAAATCCCTTTTTGTGTTAGTTTCTGAGTCAGTACATAAGGCCCCTTGTCTCCTGAAAGTTGATTGGCATTGATGATAGCATAAGCGTACTGAGCATCATTAATCCACTTGTCTTTTTTAAGATTAATAATGACTTGAGAAACTATGTTTTCATCAATATCGTATTTTTTCAGATATTCTCTGACTTCTTTTTCAGTGCGCGCTTTATAGGATAGGTGGTAGAGAGCTAGATTCTTACCGTAAGAAAATTGGGCAAAGTCCTGAATCTCTTTCAATTCTTCTTGGCTTATCACCTTATCTCTTGATAACATAAAACGAACAATTGTATCTTCAGTAATGTAGCATTTGTCGTCATTATCAAGCTCCATCAGATAGAGTCTTTTTTTCTTTTCAAGTTTTGTGATTTTCATAGTTCTATTATAACTCAAAATGTGATAAGATAGGGGTATGAATCTGAAAGTGAAACAAAAAATACCATTAAGAATCAAGCGCATGGGAATTAATGGTGAGGGAATCGGCTTTTATCAAAAAACATTAGTCTTTGTGCCTGGTGCTCTCAAAGGAGAAGATATCTATTGTCAGATTACTTCTATCAAACGTAACTTTGTTGAGGCAAAATTACTGAAGGTCAACAAGAAATCTAAATTCCGTGTTGTGCCAGCATGTACTATTTACAATGAGTGCGGAGGCTGCCAAATCATGCACCTGCATTATGATAAACAGCTAGAGTTCAAGACGGACGTACTTCATCAAGCGCTGAAAAAATTTGCTCCTGCAGGATATGAAAACTATGAAATCCGTCCAACTATTGGAATGCAGGAACCAAAGTACTACCGTGCTAAGTTACAATTTCAGACTCGAAAATTTAAGAATCAGGTCAAGGCGGGCTTATATGCACAAAACTCTCACTATTTAGTAGAGTTGAAAGACTGCCTGGTACAAGACAAGGAAACCCAAGTGATTGCTAATCGTCTAGCAGAATTGCTTACTTATCACCAGATTCCAATCACCGATGAGAGAAAAGTTCTAGGTGTTAGGACTATTATGGCCCGACGAGCAAGAAAGACTGGACAGGTTCAGATTATTATTGTTACAAACCGTCAGCTTAATTTAACCCAACTAGTAAGAGACTTAGTTAAAGATTTTCCAGAAGTTGTGACAGTAGCTGTGAATACAAATACAGCTAAAACCAGTGAGATATATGGTGAAAAGACAGAGATTATATGGGGACAAGAGAGTGTTCAAGAAGGTGTTCTCGATTATGAATTTTCACTATCTCCTCGAGCTTTCTATCAACTAAATCCTGAACAAACAGAAGTTCTTTATAACGAAGCGATAAAAGCCTTGGAAGTTACTAAAGAAGACCATTTGATTGACGCTTATTGTGGAGTTGGAACGATTGGATTTGCCTTTGCAAAGAAAGTAAAAACACTCAGAGGTATGGATATTATTCCAGAAGCCATTGAAGATGCTAAGCGAAATGCTAAAAGAATGGGATTTGACAACACACATTACGAAGCAGGAACAGCGGAAAAGATTATTCCTCGCTGGTATAAGGAAGGCTACCGAGCAGATGCTCTGATCGTAGATCCACCACGTACAGGTCTGGATGACAAGTTATTAGATACAATTCTTACCTATGTACCAGAAAAAATGGTCTATATTTCTTGCAATGTTTCGACCTTGGCTCGTGATTTGGTAAGGTTAGTAGAAGTCTACGATATCCATTATATTCAGTCGGTCGATATGTTCCCACACACCGCTCGAACGGAAGCAGTTGTAAAATTAATTAAAAAAGTTTAAAAAAGTAGTTGACAAAGTTAGAAAAGCCTGTATAATAGTAAGAGTTGAAAATAACAGCTCTGGTCCGTTGGTCAAGGGGTTAAGACACCGCCTTTTCACGGCGGTAACACGGGTTCGAATCCCGTACGGACTATGGTATGTTGTGGTTGAGGCACTTGATGAAAAAAGATTAAAAAAGTTTCAAAAAAGTGTTGACAAGCGAAAGCCACTGTGATATACTGATATAGTTGTCACTTGAGAGAAGCA